>JAHFFQ010000156.1 GCA_023247875.1 Candidatus Omnitrophota bacterium
CTCCACGCAACTCATCAAAGAACTCGTCATCCCTAAATTAACCAAAGAAGTTAACTCCTCAAAAAGATATGCCAGCTTAAGGCAGGTTTACTACTCTCTTATTATGGCCCAGTGGTTTAAGGCAAGGTTCAAAGGCAAGCAGGGAGTCTACTATGACCGCATTGACAGCCAGGATTTGACTAATTTTACCTCAAAAGAAGAGTGGTCAAAATCCATCTACTTCAATGCCTACAAGCAATCCTTTGCCGAAGGTGAATATAACATCCAGGAGCCGGTATATACGCCGACAGGACAGGTGATCAGAAGCTATATGAGCGGAGGGATTAAAGTAGGGAACCCGGTTATGACAGCAATTCCAGCTAAGGCTGAATCGCCGGTTGTGGAAAATTTGGTAGGCTCGCAGCATCTTTTAATTCATTCTTCGCCGTTTGAAGAAATATCCCTGCCCGCCGCCGGATCGGCGGTAGAGGCAAAAACGGCTTCAAGTAGCATGAATGTATCTTTGGCTGCCACAGAACATAATAAGCTGCCGCTCTTAATGGACATCTACCCTGATCCATCTAAAATAAATGACGAGTCTCTTGAGATCAGTTTAGTAAATCCCAGGAATAACCAAACCGTAAGGCTTGTTTCTAATGCTGTACATCCTGTTTTTAATGATTTATTTTTTACGGTATATATTGGAGACAGAGAAACCGGCACTGTTGGCCTTAATCTTAGTGAAAATACAGACGTTTATAGGATCCATAGCTTTTTTCCCTATGATGGAGTTAAGGCAGGAGATATGGAAAAGCGGGGATATTCAACCACAATTGTTGCCGGGCTGGCCCATTTTGCCAAACATTACGGGAAGAAGTTAGAAATTAATGCTACTCGCTCTCCGGCCTTGCTGCGCGCATTTGTAAAGAATTCTAAGCCGGATATGGGATTAGAGTTCCGGCATCGTTTTTCGCATTATCCTGTACCATCCTACTTATTTGATGGGTCACAAATCCCGGGAAATGTCTCTGCCATATCAGAAGATGGCCGATTCCACTACAGGTTCTTCCTAAATGGTGAAGGCCCAGGGGATTATCGCGTTGAAGAGGCATATTTAACTGATGAAAGCGGAGTATCGCAGCTTGAAGCGTATAAGATGGGAGATACTGACCAATGGATAGTACATGTTGATGAAGAAGGATCTATTACTCCTTTGGGAAATGATAAAGCCAGATTAACTTGGCCTGATGAGCGTACGAGAGTTAAAGTTAATGGCTATGCCTTTGGAGTAGCGGCCCGTTATCCGGAGCCTTGTATCAATATTGATAAAGCAGTAATCAATATTCATAATGGAAAAAATAGTGATGGTTTCGATTTAGCTGGCGCTCCGACCTCCGCCGGACCGGCGGCTGCGGCCAAGGCGAGTTCATCACCGATGTTAGGATTGCGCCTGACTATAAAAAACAGGATTTCCCAAAAGCAGAGATTAGCACTGCAACAACTATTGAAGATGGATTTAGAGCAGTTGGAGCCGGTGCCTCCGGCTATAACCGTGGGACAGCAGGGATTAATAGCCGCGGATGAAATCCTGAGAAAAAACAATGCAGTCGGCATAGTGATCGGCAGTACCGCGAAGGACTTGCATAATCGTTTAAAGAAAGACGATGATCTTAAGAAACACAAAGATATTGATGTAGTTGTTTTAAGCGATAACTTTAAATTATCAGGGCCTTTTGAGGGAGGCATTGATTGGTGGGTTCCTGAAAAAGTAGTTTTAAATATAAAAACAATTGGAGGAGGCGCGGAAAATTATCAAGAAACAATTTATGTTAACGGTAACGGTATATTTCTCAGATCGGGTAAGATTTCAGTCGGGTATAGTACATCTCAGAACCTGAAGCCGGGGCTCTATCTGCCTTCAAGGGATACGCTTATTGATTTGACGCTTAATAGCGCGCTTGCGTTAGTAGATCCTTTGGTAGAAGTTGATATTGATGTAGAAGATGCGTTCCGCGAGAGGTTAGAAAAGGGTATAGGCAATAGTATTTCGCCTGTTTGGAGAAATAGTATCGGTAAAGAAATGCTTGAGGATTTGCGCATAGAACCTAATTTAGATAAGGATACTGTGCAGGCAATTGTCAGCCAGACCCACTATAAAGACATAGGAGACCGGTATAATCACGCGGTTTCTCTGGAAGAAGAATCATTGAAAGCAAAAGCTGGCAAGGGTTCTCTCCCGCCCGAAGAAACGCCTCCGCCCGCCTCCGGCCCATCTAAAGGCACTGTAAGCTCCTCAGTGGCGAACGAGATTGGCGGCATTGACTTTCGTTCTCTCCCTATCGTTACCCGGGCAGTGAGTAGTCTTGGCCTTTCCTTGAAGAGTAATCCCCCGGGATTAGAGGCTCTTCAGAGGATTAATTTAGAGGAAGAGTGGCATGAGATAGAGCGGATGGCCAATTCCGGCATCAAGCCGTCGGCGGAAAGAATCAGAGAATATGCCCAGGCATCTTCGGCTTTGGGCAAAATAAGCCAGGATAAAGATAAGATTATTTTATGTATTGCAGATATCCTAAGGCAGGAAGAAGAAGGTTGTGACGAAACTGATCCCATTTTGAGGGACATTTTAGTAGTACTTGAGTCAGTTCGGCAGCCGCGGGAATTGAAAGAGGTATTTTTGGGGAAAGTTTAAGGGGCGCCTTTTATTTTAGTGCGGAGGAAGAGACTTGAACTCTTATGGGTTGCCCCACACGCTTCTGAGACGTGCGCGTCTGCCATTCCGCCACCCCCGCGAAAGATATTTTAGTATATATTAGGCTTTAGCTCCTGTCAATTGATTATCATCTCCCCCTATAAGTCACCATAAATGGATTGCCGCAGGGTTTTTTTGCTGATATAATATTATGCTAAACTATAAGGAGTTATGATGTTCCTGGAACATT
>JAHFFQ010000037.1 GCA_023247875.1 Candidatus Omnitrophota bacterium
CATTCACGCAGTGGCCGCAACGCGTGCATTTGGAGCGTAAAGAATAAGGATAATGTCTGAATAACAGTTTTAATATTTTCTTCAGCGGCTTCGGCAGGTTGCTTAATTTTAATGATGTTTCCGGAAGGATAAACGCCTCGACATTCAGCTTGTCGATATCTTCCCCCAGTATCTTAATTTTGCTTAATTGGCCTTCACCCAATCCGCGCCGTGCTGCTTCTTTTGTGGTTAAAACCTCCTGGCCCTTAATGCCCATTATTTTAGCCATAACCGTATCTAAGGCCACGCAGTCGGAGCCGCCTAATAAAAGGTTGAGGCGGCGGATCTTCCCGCCGGTTGCCGGGCCATCCCCTTCCAGGGCCAATATCCCGTCAACGATCGTCAAAGCAGGCCTGGCCTCCTGATATATATCCACAATGATTTTGGCAAATTCAAAGTGCTCAAAATTATTCTTATGCAGCTCTAGTTTATATGTCCCCGAGACCAAGCCAAAAAGGTTTTTGATCGCCCCGGTAAGCAAGGTTAACGCATGGGTCTTAAATTTAGGCAGGTTGACCAGGTAATCACACTCATCCAGCCAGGTGGTAAGCGGGAACTTATCGCGCATCCGGCGTTTATTAAAACTGACCAGATCTACCCCCTCATCCCGGCAGAGCTTCTTTATGCCGGTAACAGCATAAACTTCATCCACATTTTCTAAATAGCGGCCCCAGATGGTCGGGCAGTCACCGATAATAACCTTACAGTTTATCTCCTTTAAGATATGGATCACCGCGCGGACCACTTCCGGATGCGTGGTAATTGCGTATTCCGGCTCCTTGGACATCAAAAGGTTCGGCTTGACCAATACGCGTGAGCCCGGCTTGACAAAAGAGGTTATACCTCCCAGGAGATCAACCACCCGCCTTACCGCCTGCTCTACGGGAACCGGCTCATAACTATCGCATTTAATTACGGAAATTTGGCTGCTCATTTCAATCCAAAGAATAGTTTAGCGTTTTCAGTTGTCCTATCCGCTATCTCTTCAAAACTAACCCCTTTGATCCGGCTGACCTCTTCTGCCAGTAGCTTTATCTGGCAGGGTTCATTACGCTTGCCGCGAAAAGCCTCCGGAGATAAATACGGAGCATCTGTTTCAAGCATTAATTTATCCAGCGGGGTTAACCTGACCATATCCCTTAAACCTTGCGCTTTTTTATAAGTAATATTGCAAGTAAAGGAAATTAAAAAACCCAGGGCCAGGCAACTTTTAAGAAAATTTTCATCCCCGGAAAAACAATGCACCACTGCGCGAAGAGGCAAGGCTGCTTTTAATATCTTTAATGTCTCCTCCTCTGCCTGACGGGTGTGCACCACAAGCGGTAGATCCAGCGACTTGGCAACTTCGATCAGGCTTATAAAGAGACGCTTTTGGTTATCTTGCGAAGAAAGGTTGCGGAAATAATCCAGGCCGGTCTCTCCGATCGCAACCACCTTATCCTTTGAGACCAACTCCTTTATTTTATCCAGATCACCATCCTTAAAACTGTCGGCATCATGCGGATGCACTCCGACACTGGCATAAACCTCCGGATATTTTACGCTAAGCTCGCAGGATGCGGTTGAAGAATCAAGAGTGGCGCCGATATTCACAAAATAACCCACTCCCGCCTCCTTCGCGCGCCGGATAACCGCATCGCGGTCAACGGAAAATTGCGCGAAGTCAAGATGGCAGTGGGTATCGATCAGCATTATTTCTTTTCGGTTTCAATACGGGGAAATAAGGGACTGCCTTTTTTGATCTCTTTTGAACCTAGCTGCAAGAAAATGGATCCTGCCGTCTTAGGCATAAACGGGGCGATCTCTTCGCCGATCCTCCTGATCGCGTCAACCAATAAACGGATAAACGCTCTCAGTTCTTCCTGCCTGCCTTCTTTAATCAAAGTCCAGGGCTTGGTCTCTTCGATATATTTATTGGCCATACCGATACATTCCCATATTTTCGCAAGTGCTTGGCTAAAATCATTATTCGGGCTTAAAGCCGCACAAACCTCCCGGGGCAGATCTTTTAGCTTATCTTTTATATTCTCCCCGCTTGGATCATATTTTGTCTTATAAATATCCAACTCCGGGATCACTCCCGTATAATACTTTTCAACCATAGTCAGCGTCCGGTATATAAGATTGCCCAGATCATTGGCCAGGTCGCCGTTGAATCTCTTGATTATCGCTTCCTCTGAGAAATTACCGTCAGAGCCAAACGGCACATCGCGCAAAAGAAAATACCTGTATACATCTATCCCGAATTTATCCACCATCTCAACCGGATTAACCGCATTACCCCGGGATTTAGACATCTTGTCCTCATTGATCATCCACCAACCGTGTGCAAATATGGTATCCGGCTGCCTTATCCCCAAAGCCTCTAATATGATCGGCCAGTAGATCGCATGATGCCTTAAGATATCCTTGCCTACTAAATGCACCACCCTCACATCTTTATCCCACCATGTTGAGCGGTAAATGTTCCGGCTGTCAAACTCACCCACCGCGCTGATATAGTTAATTAAGGCATCGAACCAGACATAGGTAACATGTTTTTGGCTAAAAGGAAGCGGGATACCCCAGCTTAATCTTTCTTTGGGCCGGGATATGCACAAATCCTCTAATTTGTTATTTTCCAGGAAACCCAAAACCTCATTTCTTCTTGAGGAGGGCTGGATATAAGTGATCCTACCGGGATCTTTAACGGTATCCTTTATATAATCAATAAGCCAGGCTTGATATTTTGAAAGCCGGAAGAAAAAGTTGGTTTCGCTGATCTTCTCAAGCGGACGTTTGCAATCCGGGCAAATCTTGTCAGTAATCTGCGTTTGAGGCCAGAATGTTTCGCAGGGGGTACAATACCAGCCTTCATATTTATCTTCATAAATATCGCCTTTATCATAAACTATTTGCAGCGCTTTTTGCACGGTTTTAATATGCCTGCTTTCAGTAGTGCGGATAAAATCATCGTTGGATATTTCCAGCTTCTTCCAAAGTCCTTTAAACTGCACTACTACCTTGTCCACAAACTCATGAGTAGAGAGTTTGGCTTCCTCTGCGGCCTTCTGGATCTTCTGGCCGTGTTCGTCGGTTCCGGTCAAAAACCAGACATTATCTTTACCCAGGAGGTTGCGGTTATAGCGGGCCAGTGTATCGGCGGCAATATTGGTATAAGAATGGCCGATGTGCGGGGAGGCATTCACGTAATAGATAGGGGTGGTGATATAAAACTTATTTGCCATGCTCTTTTTCCTTATAGCTTACCTCGACAAGCGTCCCTTCCTCAAGCTGCACGGTTACCAGGCGCTTAAAGACATTTACACTGAAGACCTTGCCCTTGCCGCCCGGCGTATGCACATGCTCACCTTCGCGGGGAAGGCCTTTGGAGAGAATCCTGTAAGTTTCGTATTCATAGGAGAGGCAGCACATCAGCCTTCCGCATAACCCGGAAATCTTGGGCGGATTTAACGGCAGTCCCTCCTCCTTGGCCATCTTGATGGTCACCGGCTCAAAATCCTTCAGGAATTTTTTGCAGCAAAGCTCCCTGCCGCATGAACCATACCCGCCGAAAAGCCTGGCTTCATCCCTGACCCCGATCTGCCTTAATTCAATACGCGCCTTGAATATCTTAGCCAGGTCTTTAACCAGATTGCGGAAATCCACCCGGCCGTCGGAGGTAAAGTAAAATAAAATTTTGGAACGGTCAAAGGAGTACTCTGCTTTGACCAGCTTCATATCCAGTTTATGCTCGGTGATCTTCTTAAGGCAGGCATTGAACGCCTCTTTGCCCCTGGCACGGTTATCTTCTATCTGTTTTAGGTCGCTCTCCCTGGCCGGTCGGATTATTCTTTTCGGCGCCTCCTTGGGGTCGGCCTTCTTAGGGCAGGAACGTCCGCAGGCAGACTGCATAACCACCCCGTAATCCAGTCCGCGGTCATGCTCAACGATCACGCAATCACCCTCCTTCAAGATAAGGTTACCTACCTGATAAGATTGTATTGCGCCTGAGCCCCTTAGTTGTACTCTGATCATGCCGTCCATAGCTGCGCTCCCAGGTTATGTAAAAGTAATTTACTATTTATATTATTATCCAGGTACATGAAGCTTTCCGAAATGCAGGTTATGATATCGTCAAGCTGCTTGAAGGATAATTTCTGCGCCAGCTTGAGCAGGTCGTTCTCCCTGTCCGCGTGGATCGCCTCTCTTTGCCCTAACCCTGCCTTAAAAAAGTATATATCCCTGAACCAGGAGGCAAGGATGTTCAAAAAGGCGCGTATCTCTTCTTTGTTCTGGAGCGCATGATCCCGGTCAGGGGCCTTCTCCGGAAGCAGGAAAGAATCAAGTATCCTGTTCTTCTCCCCGGCTATACCGGAGTCCTTTAGTTTCAAAGCCAGTCCCAGCCTGCCTTCGGCGTAATAGGCGAGAAAATGCGCTGACTGCCTGTCAAGGGAATGCTCCTTGATCAAGAGTGACTCTAAATCCGCCCTAGCTAAAGGAGTAAATTTTATGGTTTTGCAGCGCGATAATACCGTCTTAAAAATACTCTGCGGCTTATGCGTTACCAGAATGAAGAGGCAGTCGCCTGGCGGCTCCTCAAGCAGCTTAAGCAGGGAATTTGCCGCTTCGGGATTGAGGCGGTGGCTGTTATCGATGATAAAAATATTCATTTTCCCTTCATATGGCCGTAAGGAGGCCTGATGCTGCATGGCGCGGATATCTTCCATCTTTATCTGGGAGTTGCCGTTTTCAATAATGTGCACATCGGGATGCTCCCGGGCGTCGCCTGCGCCATTCAATTCCTGGGCTATCATTTTGGCAACCATCTTTTTGCCGATCCCCTCCGGCCCGCTGAAAATATAAGCGCCGGAGAAACGGTTGCTCTCTATAAAGCTGTTGATAATACTTATCGGCTTATCGTGGCCAACGCATCCGCTAAAGCGCATTAACGATCTCCCTGATCATGCCTTGAGTCTTACATTTATCTTCGGCAACCTTGACTATCCTGATCCTTCGCGGCTCCTGACGGGCAAGTTTAAGGTAGCCATTTCTAACGCGCAAATGATAATTTACCGAACGGCATTCAATGCGGTCTTTGCAGTTATGCCTGTGCTCAAGCCCTTTTTTAACCGGCAGATCCAGGAATATGGTCAGCTCCGGCTTTATGCCCTGCGTGGCAAAGTTTCCGATGGACTTGATCAATTTTATATCTACTCCCAGGCCAAAACCCTGGTAAGCGATAGTTGAGTCAAGGAACCTGTCGCACACAACTGTTTTTCCTGATTTAAGGGCCGGCTTAATGATCTCCTCAACCACCTGGGCGCGGCTGGCCATGTAAAGCAGGGTCTCTGCCTCCGGGGAAATTACGCTTTTTGTATCAAGCAAGATCTCCCTTATCCTCTCGCTTGTCTTGACTCCGCCGGGCTCGCGCAGATAAATAACCTTTAATCCCTTGGACTTAAGGTAACGGAAGAGCATCTCGGACTGTGTACTCTTGCCGCAGCCTTCGGAACCCTCAAATGTGATGAATTTGCCGCGCACCTTTACCCTCCAGCTCAATTTTACTTTCCACCTATTTTAAAGCACTCGGAGAAATATAGACGGTTTTCCCATTTTTCCAGACAGGCAGCGGCCGGCCGGATTTTTTATGCCGCTCTATAACTCCACGGACTGCTTTATTCAGTGCGGCTTCGGCTTTATCCTGAAGAGACATTCTTTTTTTCATCTGCTACCTCGCAATTTTATAAAACAAGAGAATGATTTTTCATCTAAAATCTCCTTGTGGCCGTTGCGCCGTTTCGCTATCAAAATAGGTTTGGCTTTAGAGTTATCAAACAACATCCAGGAATCAATTAAGGAATCATACAAATTAAGAAAATTGTTAATTCCCCTGTTAAACCTGCGCTTTACATCCACATCGGGCACATCATGCCCGCCTTCCAAAACCCTTTCTTTAATACGGGCGATGCCTAATTCCGGGCTGGGAATCCATAGAAAAAAAAGATGCAACGCATACCCTTTCAATCTTAATTCCGAAAACAGGTTGGCATAAGACTTACCGGCAAGAGTGGTCTCAAAAGCAAAATCAATACCGCGGCCGGCAAAATCATGTATCTGTTGCAATACAAGCTTGCCGGCTTTGATAGCTGCGCTGCGCGGTGCAAAGGGAGCCAGGCCTTGAGCGATTAAATCGGCATTCACAAAATTTGGGCACTTTACGTAATCAGGCAAAAACTTGGCCGCGAATGTCGTCTTACCTGACCCATTCGGACCGGCAATTATGTATATATTCTTGTTTTTCATAAATACCTTTTATTTCAAGATTTGCGGCTGCCGAGGTTTGCCTTTCGCAGCACCGCTTGCTCGCCCCAGCGTGGCGAGCTACGCTTCAGCAAAATTTTCGCTCTGCCTACTTTGTTTTTAGCGAGGCAACCATGCCCGCTCAAATTTTGAGATGCTGCTCAAGACAACCCTCGCCATCCGCTATAACGAATTATAAGCTTCTTCTGGAAGAAACCCGGCCGTCTTTCATAATTTCAACGATCATGCCAAGCTGCTTTAACTTCTCGCGTATAGAATCGGCCCTAACATAATCTTTAATCCTCCTAGCTTTCTCATAATCGCTCAAAAGTAGCAAGACCTCTAAGGAGTCATTCGCAGCAAGTTCATCCAACAAGCTCAAACCAAATACCTCTCTGCTTAAATTCATTATAACACGTCCAGCTTGGTCAACCATATCTGCATATTCTTTATCTGTTTTACCGGATTCGATAAATTTATGGGTATCAGTAACCAGCTTAAAAAGACAGCCCAGGGCACGAGGCGTATTAAAATCATCCTCCATCGCTTCGGTAAATTCATTTTTATTTTTCTCTATAAAATCAACCTTAACCGGCTTATTTGCCCTGTTATGCATTTTAATTTCCATTATTTTCTTAAACAATATTTCAAATCTTTCAAGGGACTTTTTTGCCTCCTCAATTTTCTCTTCGGTATAATCAACCGGATGCAGGTAGTGAGTAGAAAGGAATAACAATTTTAATAGATCCGGATGCTTATATTTATCTATAAAATCCTTTACGGTAACGTAATTACCCAGGGATTTGGACATTTTCTGGGAGTTAATGGTGAGCAGGCCGTGGTGGAGCCAGTAGCGGGCGAATTTCTTGCCCGCGCCTTCGGACTGGGCTATCTCATTTTCATGATGCGGGAAAATAAGGTCCAGGCCGCCGCCGTGAATATCAAATTCATCTCCCAGGATATCCGAGCTCATTACCGAGCATTCTATATGCCATCCCGGCCTTCCCTTTCCCCATGGGCTGTCCCAGGAGGGTTCGTTTTCTTTCGCCGCTTTCCATAAAACAAAATCAAGAGGATCCCGCTTCTTTTCACCCGGGGCTATCCTTGCCCCTGCCTCCATTTTCTCTATTGCCTGGTGGGATAATTTACCGTAATCTTTGGCCTTTTTAATATCAAAATAAACATCCCCGCCGGAAGCATAGGCAACATCACGCTTGATCAACTCCTGAATAAATTTCTGCATCGCCGGGATATATTCTGTTGCCTTGGGCTCTTTATCGGGAGGCAGGATCCCCAATTGCTGCATATCTTCATGATAAGCATCAAGGTATTTCTTTGCCACTTTCTGCGCCGCGCTGTTTAGATCCTCCCCCTTATATTCCTCTCTTGCCTTCCCGATGATCTTATCATCAACATCAGTGACATTGCGCACAAAGGTAACTTTATAACCTTTATATATCAGGTAGCGGCGGATGACATCAAAGATATAAGCGCTGCGGGCATGGCCGATATGCGGCTGGTCATATACCGTGGGCCCGCACACATACATCTTGACCTGCCCTGGCTTGAGGGGAACAAACTTATCCTTTTTACGGGTAAGTGAATTATATATATAAATCGTGTCTTCCATATAAGTATCGCTTTAACAATTGCAGCGGATGACTTGTCTTGGTTTCGAGCGGGGCGTGCGCAGTCCGAGCGGGCACGGATCCCCGCCTACGGCGGGGAGAGCGAGGACGAGCATCGAGCGCAGTGTGCCACGCCGGGGCACACAAACGTCCCCGCGAGAAACAAGACAAGGCAGACGCTAAAAATTACTTATTCTCAAGCTTTTCAATCCTGGACTGCAGTTCTTCAATCGCCTGGTTGATCGGGTCCAATACATGCGCGTGGTCCAGGCTTACGTCTAGCTTTTTACCGTCCTGCCTGGTAATCCTGCCCGGCACGCCCACTACCGTGGAATTCGGCGGGACATCCTTGATCACCACCGCGTTTGAGCCGATATATGAATTATCCCCTACGGTGATATTGCCTAAAACCTTTGCCCCTGCGCCGATAACCACATTATTGCCGATAGTAGGATGGCGCTTGCCTGTAACGATCCCTGTCCCTCCCAGGGTCACCCCCTGATAGAGCAGGACATCATCGCCGATGATCGAGGTCTCTCCGATAACCACGCCCATGCCATGGTCCACGAAAAAACGCCTGCCGATCCGGGCACCGGGGTGTATCTCGATCCCGGTAAAGAAACGCGCCCCTTGTGATAAGAGCCTGGCCAGGAAAAACAAATGCATCCTGTAGAAAATATGGGACAGGCGGAAAACAACCAAAGCATGCAACCCCTGATAAAGAAACACCACCTCCAGGAAACTCTTAGCCGCCGGGTCCCTCCTCTGTGCTGCCCGTATATCCTGATAAAAGATCATAGAGATCACCGCGATCTTGATCGCCAGCAGCGCGGCCAATATGACCAAAGTATAGATAATGTAAACCATCTCTAACCTCCCTTGACTAAGGAAACAAGCGCATAAGTTGCGATCGCCTCTTTATTCCCTGCTGCGTCCAGGCCTTCATTTGTCTTGGCCTTGATATTGGCGCGCTCCCGTGTAATATCCAAAAGGCCGCAGATATTTTCTTTCATCTGTTGCTTAAAAGGGGTAAGCCCCGGTTCCTGAGCGATGATCACGATATCAACATTGTTTATTGTATAACCGCTTTTATCTACCATGGCTTTAACCTGCTTTAACAGCCGGCTGCCGGCTGCCCCTTTGTATTGGGGATCCGTATCGGGAAAATGCTCTCCGATATCGCCAAGCGCCAAAGCCCCTAATAAAGCATCGCAAAGAGCGTGCATCAGCGCGTCACCGTCGGAGTGCCCGAGCAGGCCTTTTGGATAAGGTATCTCTACTCCGCCTAAAAATAACTTCCTTCCTGCAACCAGACGGTGAATATCATAACCTATGCCTACTTTATATTCCATGCGCTTTAAGCCCCTCTTAAAATCACACCTGCCAACAGCAAGTCTTCCTTGGTAGTAACCTTGATGTTCCTGTAACTTCCCTCGACAACTTTGACTCTTTTACCCGATCTCTCAACCAGAGAAGCATCATCGGTAACCGTATCGCGGGAATATCTTTTAAATGCCGCAAGGAGTATATCTTTTTTGAAAACTTGGGGGGTCTGCACCTCCCAGAGCTTATTCCGGTCGAAAGTATGAGCAACCGTGTTGTCCGGCCGGGAGGATTTGATCGTTGCCTTGGGCTTGACAGCCAATATTGCCGCCCCATATTTCCTGGCCTCCCGGATGCCATTTGTCAGGTCTACCGGCCTGACAAATGGCCGGGCAGAATCGTGGATCAAGACTAGCTTACTTTTCCCGTCGATAGCCTGCAGGCCGTTATATACCGAATCCTGCCTGCGCCTGCCCCCCAAAACCAGGGCCTTTACCTTCCTGAAAGAATACCTGCTTATGATATCCGCTATCGCCTTACGATTAGCCTGATTGGCAACGACGACGATTTCGGCTATCGCCGGATGTTCATTTAAAGTACGCAACGAATAAAATACGAGCGGCCTCCCGCATATTTTTACTAATGGCTTGCATACCGGAGAATTAAGCCGCCTGCCGCTTCCGGCAGCCAAAAGGATAGCGCTGACCATGATATTACTTCTCGAGTTTGGTAAAGATCATCCTGCCGGCCTGGGTTTGCAGGACCGAGGTGACCGCTACATGAACCTCCTGGCCGATGAGCCTGCGCGCATCCTCTACAACAACCATCGTGCCGTCATCAAGGTAACCGATTGCCTGATTATGCTCTTTTCCCTCTTTGATCAGCTTGATATGCATCTGTTCTCCGGGAAAAACCACCGGCTTTAAGGCGTTAGCCAGCTCATTGATATTCAGGACCTTGATCCCCTGGATGCTGGCTACGCGGTTCAGGTTAAAATCCACCGTAAGGATCTTGGCCTCAAGCAGCTTAGCCAGCTTAACCAACTTGGCGTCAACTTCATTGGTCTCCGTAAAGTCCTGCTCATGGATGGATATATCCATCCCCGGCTCCTTCTGGATATTATTGAGTATCTCAAGCCCCCTTCTTCCCCTCTGGCGCTTGATCGGGTCAGTGGAGTCGGCGATCTGCTGCAGTTCCCTGAGTACAAACTTAGGAATGACCACCTTGCCGCCCAGGAAACTGGTCTTACAGATATCTACGATCCTGCCGTCGATGATCACGCTGGTGTCCAGAAGGACCACATCTTCAGCCTGGTCCTGCCGCCGAAGCCGCACATAAGGAATGATAATATTAAATTCATCCTTGCCGCGCAGCGCTATGACCATCCCCAGGTAGCAAAAAACCAAGGTTAGACTCACCCTGACTCTTGTGAGGGTAGCCGCGTCGATAGCCAGGAGGCTGAAGGCGTCTCCCACAAACTTAGCCATGATCAAACCTAAGATCAAACCGAATACCGCGCTGGATAAACCGCTTACCGAAACTTTGCGCAGGCCTGCCTCTAAAATGATCAAAATCAAGGCGGCGAAAAACCCGACCATCATGCCTGTTAATCCGGA
>JAHFFQ010000157.1 GCA_023247875.1 Candidatus Omnitrophota bacterium
CTTATGGGGACCCATGACAATTTCTCCATCAATGCGCGAGGTTACCCCCCCTACGTCTTTAAGCGGCTTATTTTTATCTATCGCCTCGATAAGATCACCGAAAGATTCCTCTTCCCCCATGACCACAAAGTCAACCGCCGGGTTCTCCTCTAATGTAGGCACGGGCATTGCTGAATACCATAACCCGCCGAGAATTATTTTTGTCTTAGGAAGCGCTTTTTTAATCCCGATAGCCGCATCTTTAAAATGACGTAAAACCCCATATCCGCCATAACCGTGCAGCTGCTCTCCCATGACCACGATATCCGGATTTTTAAGTTTTACTTGTTCAACAAGGGCATCCATCGGGATTTGATCTGCTTTACCGTCTATAACAGAAACATCCCCGTATCCTCTTTCGCGCACATATGCCGCCCAATGAGCATATAGCTGATTTGGAGAACGATGTATTCCATGCGTTGCCCAGGCACCGACTTTTGGCATGACAAATAATATCTTCATATTTTTCCTCCTTGCACAGAAAGTGCACACGCGCGCAATTTGCGCTACCTAGCGCACACCGACGCAATGCCTATTGCGTCGGGTGCCTTAGCACGAGTTATTTCTCGACCACTAATACCGAATTGATCCCGCCCCTGCCGCGCGAGATGATTAGGGATTTGTTTACTTTGTATTCCTTGGCCTGACCTCTTATGTAATTTAATCCGTTCAAAGCAGGGTTATCCAGGTTAAGTGTCGGCGGAACCAGATTATTTTCCATGGCCAAAAGTGCTGTGATCATATCCAGAACCCCTGATGCGCCAAGCAAATTCCCGAACATGGATTTTGGGCAGCTTAACGGGATATCCTTTAAGCCCTCTCCAAAAACCAACTTCAGCGCCTTGATCTCGGAATCATCCCAGAGCTCCACTGCCAGACCGTCTAAACTTATATATCCTATATCCTGCGGCTTGGCCTTTGCGTCGAAGAGCGCCATATTTATAGCGCGGGCAAGTTCCTTTCCGTCGGAAGCGCAATTTATCCTATCCACACCGTCGCAGGATGTGCCGTATCCGCTGATATACCCTAAAATGTTCGCTCCTCTTTTTTTGGCGCGCTGGATACTCTCCATTACCACGATACCCGCGCCTTCACCGATGACAAAACCGCTGCGCTGTTTGTCAAACGGACGGTAAGCGGATTGAGGATGATCATTATTGTTAGAAAGCGCCCCGTACGTATTGCAGCATAATAAGGCATAGGGGGTAACCGGTGCCTCCATACCTCCTGCCAAAATCATATTCAATTTATTTTTATCCAGGACCTTCCGGGCATAACCTAAGGCCATCGAAGAGCTGGCCCGGTCGCTGACCACGGTCTTACTAAAACCCTTGATCCCGTAATAAATAGAGACCTGTCCCTGGGGCGCTGCTGGAAACCAGGCAGAGGCCATATAGGGTGAAACCCCTTCCCGGCCTTCTAAATATAAATCCCTTAACTCAGTCTCGGCGTAAAGCCAGCCGCCGATAGCGTTACCTAAGAAAATACCGACCAGATTCGGATCTTCATTCTTAATATCAATCCCCGCGTCCTGCAAAGCCGTCTCTGAAGCAACCAGGGCCATATGGCTGAAGGCGTCGATCTTCTTTAGCAATCTCTCTGATATATGGCTGTATTTTTCCAGGTCATCGATCTGTCCGGCAATGTGCGACGGATAAAGGGAGGCATCAAAACGGGTGATCTTTTTGATAAATGAGCGGCCGCTTTTAATATTGGCCCAAAACTGCCGCTTGCCTATACCCGAAGGGCTGACTACGCCGATACCTGTAATTGCTATTTTCTCCATTATCCACCAAACCTTCTTAAAACGAGCGAAGAATGTATCCCTGAAAAACCGCTTGAGGTTTTCAGGATGGTATTTACTTTTTTAGCTATTGCCTGATTGGGAATATAATACAGGTCACACTGCGGGTCCTTCTCCTCCTGGTTTATCGTGGGAGGAAGAATATTCTTCTCAAAGATCATCGAAGCAATGGTCATCTCAATGGCATTTGCCGCCGCCAGCGGGTGGCCGATCATAGATTTAAATGAACTGATCGGCAGTTTGTAGGCATAATCCCCGAAGATCGCCTTATAAGCAGTGCTTTCAAAAATATCATTCATGCGGGTGGAAGAACCGTGGGCGTTGATGTAGTCGATCTCCGCAGGTTTTACCCCGGAATCTTTTAAGGCCAAACCTATGCAGGTCTCCATGGCCCTTCCATCGGAAGGAAGGTCGGTCATATGAAAAGCATTGCAGCTGGTACCGAAGCCCAGAACCTCACAATAGATCGCCGCGTTACGTTTTAAGGCATGGTTTAATTCTTCAAGCACGAGGATCCCCGCGCCTTCAGCCAAAACAAAACCATCCCTCTTGTTATCAAAAGGCCGGCTTGCCTTCTCCGGTGCGTCGTTACGCACGGATAAAACATTGACCACGTCAAATGCGCCGAAGGTAATGGGAGTAAGCGGCGCCTCTGCCGCTCCGCAGATCATCACATCCTGCTCTCCATCCTGGATTGTCTCCAAGCCAAAACCTAATGAGTCGGTTCCGGCGGTGCAGCCGGTAGAAATCGTATTGCATATCCCTTTTAAACCGTAGCGGCTGCTGATCTCAATGGAAGGGGTGTTAAACATGGAGGCGTCATAAAGATCCGGACGCACCAAAGCCGGGTTGATCGGCTTTTTGCCGTCTTCAGTAACTAAGGCAAACTCTTCCTCCATATATTTTGTCCCGCATATGGCATTGGCCAGGCATACGCCGACCCTCTCGGTATCCTCCTTAGAAAAATTTAGCCTGCTGTCATCAATGGCCATTTTTCCCGCGGCCACTCCG
>JAHFFQ010000038.1 GCA_023247875.1 Candidatus Omnitrophota bacterium
CTTCGGGAGGAAAAATAAAGCTTTCAGAGCTTGAACAGAAAGTGCAGGAAATGTTGGATAGGGCTGAAAAGATACTCGCAGAAGCGCACAATAAAATATCGGTGCTGGCGCAAAAGGGGGAGGCTGTCGGAGAAGAAGCGCAGGAAATAATGAGAAGCGCGGTAGCAGAAGCTAACCGGGAATTTGAGCAAGCGGAAGGAACCTACTATGGGGCGATCAGGCAATGCGGCCTACAGGAAGAGCTGGTTAATTGCTGGGTCCGGGCAAGCATACTGAATAAATTAAAACAAGGGCGAGAAAAGCTGAATTATTATATTGAGCAGTTAAAGTCCCTTATATTGCCGCAGGATCAGCCCGATAAAGAAAGAACAGCCCCTAAGCCGTTTGCCGCCGCAAGCCCGGTTAAGGCAAAAGCGTATTTTATATTCACAGGCCTTGCCTGCGGGTTTTTTGGTTTGATCAGCTATATCTTCGGGTTCCCTGACAAGGGAATTGTTTTAATGGTATCTATAGCGCTTTCAATTGCCGGATACCCGCTACTAAGGTATCACCAGAAACAATCTAATCCGCTAATAGGCGGGAAACGAAAAGGAAATCCTCCGGAAGATAAAACCAGCGAAAGCCCGGTAAGGGATGAGCAGCAGTCAGACCGGGATAGGGGGTTTATCCATGATTTGAAGAGCTGTTTTGGCATAGGCATATTGCCCCATCTTGAGAAATTGTGTGCAGCCTACCCGGCGTTTTTCAATAAGAATACTTTTGCATATTCGCTGTACCCGGAATTTCTCCATTTTAAATGCGGCTTTGTCCCTCTTGTAAGCATTATCCACGAAGATACGGAGCAAAAACAGCGCTCCGGAGGGGGCCTGTCCCGGGAAATAATGGAGCAGGAGCTGATGCGTAATAGAGATGAATTTATCGAAGGAGTCAAAGAATTGAAGCACCTGCGGACAGATGGCCCGAGGTTTTCAATCCTGTCCGAGGACATTCAGATAAGGATAATTTCTTTGATAGATGCCGCTGATAATGCCTCCGGCATTGTCAATCAGGTGCTCTTTCGTTTGGGCGATTCTATGTGGTATTGCGATATTGATAGATTAGTCCGGGAGGAAATCAGGCATTTTGAATTACTGCAAACAGGCAGGGTTGAAAAGACCCAGTTTTCAGGGCTCACCGGAATTGAGAAGAAGATAAATATTCTGATAGAAGCTGGCGTTCTCAAAAGGATGGAAGGAACTAATGATTTGATTTGGGTGGCAGAAGACGAGGATAGCCTGAAAAATGTTTTAAAAGGGACAGATCTTTTTGAGTCGGAAATAAACACAATACTGCGTGTATTCCGTGTATCCCGGAAGATAGAATTTGAGGTGGAAATTTGCACTTTTCTGGAAGGTAGAAACTTTACGTATACACGCATCATTTTACCGGCAATATTTGAAGCTATCAAAAATGCGCTTAAATCAAGCAATACGAAAAAGATTATAGTTAGGGTAAAATACGTCTCCGGGGATATTATAGTTGAAATAAAGGACTGCGGAAGGGGCATGTCTCGGGAGAAAGTAGATCAGATACAACAGCCAAAGCAGTTGACTACTATGGACGATTCCGAGAGCACGGGGTTAGGAATCTATTCTATGAAGCGCGCAATTGAAGAGGCAGGAGGAGAGTTTTCCCTGGCAAGCACGGAAGGTATGGGCACAATAGTAAGGTTTAAACTGCCCTTTAGAAAGGATCCGCGCAATTTAGACGGCTCACTGGTGAAGTCGTTGATTAACGCAGGTGTCCCGGAAGAGCGATTTATTCTTGTGCTGCAAAGCTCTGATGAAAAAAGGAAAAGCGAGCTCAAGGCAACAGCACTTGCTTTATCAGCGCATTTGGGAGCTCGGCCGATTAACCATGAATGGCTTAAGCAGGCAGTGGCATACCAGGTAGGTAATTGCATCAAGAAAGAACAGGGATTGGAGGATTCCGAAAAAATTATCCGCTACTTCAGGGGCTTTACGCCCGAAGAGCAGATTGAATATGCAGCAGAAGCCTGGGAGAGCATAAAAACAAATGTAGAGCCGATAATAATCGGCTCGGTAGATACCGCCTCACGCGAACTAGAGGGTGGGCTTACTCTGCGCGAGAAGATAAAGATCGAGCATTGGTCACAGGAGTTTCTTGAGATCATAGAAAGCGATGAAGTTGGGCAGTCCTTCTTGGAAGATCGCGTAAGAAGAATGTGTTATGAGACTATCTCTGTGGCGCCGGTTGGCTATGCGGGTGTTGCGGTATTTACTCGCGAGGCGTTTGCCTGGGATGCCGCCAATGTAATCACGGTTGACATAGCCAAATACACAGAATCGTCCTTGCGCAAGAATATTTTTGAAATCCTCAAAGATGTGCGGGGAGAGCTTATAAGAAGAATGGCTGGCTCAGCGGTAACCCAGGGCGATGATTTCAATAGTTACGGCTGCGTGGTTGGAGGAAGGCTGCAAACCGTTAATTCGCCCATAAACAACGGAGCAATATTTACCATTCCCGACCATCTGCGCCATGATGATCTTGCCATAAAATTGCAGAGATTGAATGAAATTTACCGGAGTGAGGCTTATGAAGAAAAAGGTATCCGCAGGGTGATCAAAGACCTGCTTGGAAAACGGGCAAACGCAAGAGTCCTTAAGGATATCTGTAATCTTATCAGAACGCAGGACCGCTGGGACCCGGTTGCTTATTCGGTGAGGGAGGATTTTTCCGAAGAGCTTAAGCGCACGGTTTCAGAAAAAGCGTTGAAAACCCTGCGCGATATCGAATTATTTATATTCAACATGGAATATGTGCCGACCTGGACGTACCTGCATGACTTTCGCGACAACTTGATGAAATATCATGGAGACGTATATAGCGAATTCCTGGCCACTAAAGCAACGGGCATGCTTGCAAAGCTATATATGGCAGGAGGCCTGGGTAGTTTTAAGCCGGATCTGGTCATGGGCGCTTATCGGGTCCTTTGCGGAGGCACGGGAGAAGGCCTGGGTCCCATTGCGGCGTACAATCGGCTTCACGTCTTTGGCGTGATGTATTATGAAAAGATAATGGGGGATGAGTTCTCGGTGGATAAGGAAGTGGAGATCTTTAAGAATGGCGAGCGCAGGAAGATAAACATTCCGCTGGATATAGTGCCGGAGGCGCTTAAGGGTTTTGAATTTGAAAAAGAGTATTGCGTTGAGCTTAATAACGAGCTGCAGGCAGTGGTTGCCGGAAGACTGCGCTGGAAACTTGAGCAAAGAATAACCGCTGAAATTGAAAGAAGGGAAGGGTTAAACCAGCATGATGCCGCTAAAGCCGCTTTGCAGTATAAATCCATAGGGAACTTCGCTCAGCTGAGATGGGAAGACATTATACGGCTTATTACGAGTTTTGACCTCAGCGGCAATGTCCAGGAAATGACAGAAGCCTTATTGCGCAAGATAGACCTGTCAAAGATAAAAGTCGATATTTATAAAAACCCCAAATCCTACCTTTTTGAATATTGGCTGTACTGCCCGACGATTTTCGATGAAGTTTATCCGGGGAATTCTATGGATCCTTTCAGAGCGGTGCAGAGCCTGGTTTACCGGGAAGTAAGTCTTTCTTTCATTATTGATAAGTGGGAGAGGAAGCTTATCGGCAATCAGCCGGTTTTCTCCTTCAGTGAAGGCAATACCATTATCGTTCATCCGAGAGTAGTAAATGACAGATTCAAAAACCATCCACTGTTTAATAATCTCAAGAGCCACTTCTATAACCATACGCCCCGTGAAGTAGGGATGCCTAAGTATTTAGTGGATGTAAAGGTAGGCGACAGGGATTTAAATATGTTTAAGGCGTTAAGGATTTCGGAAGAATTTAGCTTTGCCAAGCAATTTGGCATGGTTGATCTTGGATTGATTACCGGAGCGATCTGCAACCGACTCACCGGATGTTCCGGAGAGCATACCGGAGTATGCGCGGAAAGGCTTTATCCGGGATACAGGCATAAGATAGTAGAGGAGGCGCTTTTCGGCAATACCGAAGGCTCGGATATTGAACGGTGGCAGGGGCCATACGTTAAAGCAGTGGTTGCCAAATATATGTCCGATCCGCTGATAAATGCCAAAGATTACCGCGAGCTGTTTTCTAAATTAAACCTGCCTGAAAATGCGCAGAAGAAGGAGGATTTCATCAACGAGCTGTTGGAAGCAAAGAAGAAACAAAAGAGAATTTTCCTGGATTTATTACTAAAGGGTTATTTTGGCGATATAGGGATAACTGCCGAAGAACTGGAAGCAAAAGGCATAGACTGGATGAATATGCCGTTTTATACCTATATCAGAAGGCTGGTAGATTATAAGTGCGGCATAGATATTGTGGAAGAGTTATTTGATAAAGAATCAAGAGAAAGAATTCTGCGGTCAAAGGCAGTCATTCTTATAGGGGGTAGAACTTTTTCTACCTATTCCGCAGAAGTGATTGATAAAATCCGGGAACTTTTCAAGCTTTATCTTGAAGAATACCCTGAGCTTAAATACCAGATTATTTTTATAGCCGACCACAACGTATTTACTTCTCCCTATTTGCAGCAGGGAGTTGATTTTGGCGGTATGCTTGCCTATCAAGGGGAAGAGGCAGGGCCTACCAGCCCTACCAATTCTCAACAGAACGGCGCTCCTACCGTAGGTAACCTGGCAGGCGCGCTTATTGAGAGAGTGAAAGCGGTCGTGCGCGATGCATTCGGCAGGATTATTTTCGGTAATGGCTATCCTGTGCTATACGAAAAGAAACCCAGATTCAAAAAGGGAGAGCAGTACATCCGCCCGGATATGCAGTCATTTGTTACGGCGATCGAAGAGTCAAGCCAGGATTATTTTGATACAAAGTATAATAACTATGGTATCGCCGCTTTTAACGCGCTGCATATGGGTATGACCCAGGGGGATATCGCTAACCAGGCAAAGGGATTATTGGTGATTATCGCGCAAATGATCGAGGAGGATAATTACAGGCAGAATGAACTCAAAGAGGTCTGCCGGATCTTTGCCGGTTCATTGAGCATTGAAGAACGGATCCAGCTGTTAAAATCAGGGATAGGAGAAATCAGGCCTTTTGGATTTGAAGCTGACAGTTCTGACGGGAACCGCTATGTCCATGCCGAAACTGCCGGATTAGAGGCATTTGCCTTTGCTTTAGGCAAAAGGATCAGCCAGGGAAAACTGCATGGACAATTCCGCGACTACGTTAATTATCTGGTTGCGTTGTTGGAGGATAGGCCGGCGAGTAAGAGTTTAGTTGGATTACTCCATAGGCTCGGCAGGTCGCAGCACACTAGTCTATACGAGAAACACATTGCGCTGCTCAAGCTGTTAGAAACCCTCAATAGATGCCTCGGGATTTTTACCTGTTCGTTGTCTCTGGAGGACGTAGTGAAAATTGACCCTGCCGAGATGGGCGGCATTGAGCGGATGCACGGGAAGTTTTCCGTGGCATCCAAAGACGGGGATGTTGTTTTAGACCTGAGAGAAGGCCCGGTGCCTCTGGAAGTGAAAGAGACTTTGGAAAGAATTCTGCAGAAAGCACAGCCGGGAATTCAAAAAGAGATACTTGAACAGGCGTATTCATCCTACCGTACAATACTGGGAAATGCGCATTTATTCGCAAAAATAGAGACCTCTACTCCGCCGACCCAGGGCAGGGCATTGCCTGTGCCGCTGGCGTTAGTAATAAGGCTGAAGAAGCTCCTGGCTTCGGCATTACAGAAGTACAAGCTAACCAGTGAGAGCCTGCATCCGCAAAAGCAATCTGACGGAGTGGATTTCTATGTTGTCATTACTTCCGAGGAGGGGGCAACAAATAAAGCCGTAACCGCGCTTAATATACTTTCTACCAACCCGAGCGATTGTTTCGGGGATAGCGACTGCAAAGGCAAAGAGAGCGTGCTGGGGCGTAATGATACCCTATTCATTAACCCTAATTTTTACGCTTTACCGGAAGATAAACAATTGAATATCCTTTCCGATTTCTTAATTAAGATCGCGCAGAAGGATAGCATAGTATATGGCAATGTTTCTACAGCGATTAACTCTCCGTTAAATAATACTGCCTCTTCACCAGTGGTTGGCGCAAAATCAATTGAGCGCCTGCGCGGCATAGCCGCTGAGATTATGAGGGAATTCAAGGCGGCGATAGAGGAATTGAAAATATCCCTGAGCAGGGATGAAGATACAGTCGAGCAGGCCAAGTATCGCCTGGCAGCAGAGCTTAAAAGGCATTTAAAGGCAAATTTTGATAAAGCGGCCGGTGATGAAAATGTTATTTTTGTTGCGCCCGTGCCATTATTGATTACCGGAATGGGCGGCTCAGGCAAAAGCACCGTTACCAGGGAGTTGATCCCGTATTTGCAGGAGGTAATCGGGGCGTGTGTGCGCGATTTGACGGGGGGAGAAGTCACTAACCTTGTGAGGCCGCGGGAAGCCGATAATTGCATGATGCAGCCGTTGGACCGCGCGCTTGATATTGCTTCGCATGAATCCTGTGAAGACGTAAGAGATAAATTCCAGATCTTGCGCCACAGCAGGGCTATGGCAGCCTTGTTCAACGGTCTTCAGGCGGCGCTGATGACAGGTTATGACAGTAAGCTGCGAGGTCGTTTAAAGGTGGGTTTGGATAAGCATTATGATGTAGTAATTTTCATCGGAGATAAAGCAAGGATAACTTTTAAGGAAGAGGCAAGGCAGGAATGGGGCAGGGATGAGTTAGTTTTTGAGATGTTTGAGAAGAGCGAAAAGACCGGCAGGAGTGATTGGGTTCATAAATTGACTGACGTGAGAGTAAAGGTAAATGAAAGGGATTTTTATACAAGAAGATCTACGCTTGATGGCGAAATATATCCCTGCATTGGTTTCAATAATACAGAATACCTCGTAAAGCGCACAGACGACCGGGTTTCGCTTATCATTGATATACCCCATCTTTGTTTTGACGCCCGGCAACAGGGAGAGAAGGTGAAGTTTATCGAGGACGGCGAAGGCAATCTCCTGGAATATGGCGGCAAGAAGGCAAATGAATTTAACATAAGGACGCTGCGTATCCGCGCGCAGATGTTAAGCCGCGCCGCTGTCGTGTATATAAACGATGTTCCCTTTATCATTCCCAAGAATAAATGGGCTAAAGCCGCGGTAACAATTACGAAGCAGGAGATAATCTTACCCGCGTGGAAAGAAATCACGATTACAGATGGAGAAAAAGAAGAAATAAAACAATATTTAGGCAGCCAGATAAAAGATGAAAAGAAGCTCGAGGAAGAAGTAGAAAGGCTCGCGGAAGAGGTAAGGCTTGTTCGGCAGGAACTTCTGAAAGAAGAGTTCCTGGAAATGGCGATACCCGGATCAGGGGTAATGGAGAAGGAAGGTATTGCGGCAACCGCAGAGAAATCAATTATGCCTATTTCCGTGGCAGAAGAAATATTCACTCCGTTTATTTACCGCTTGTACCGCATAGTGTTGAAACGCGGGAGAGAAGAAGGCAGGGTTACTAATGTTGATGACGAGATCGAGCAGGTAATGAAGCGCATCATCCTGCAAAGGACTGAGGAGGTCTTAATCTATGGCTGGATACTGGATTGTCTCAGAGCGTTAAACCTTTCATTCAGCGAGCTGTTGCATGACCTTTACAGAAGAGGAGTCTTTGATTCGCAGGATTTTCTTGATTGCATTAGAGAAACCCTGAATTGTACGCTTGCCTTTGATGTGCAGAGCGCCTCGGATGAGCTGCGCAGATTTTGCGAGCTTGAAATAGCCGATATCTTAAGGAATATCCCTTATTCTTTCAGCGGGAATAACCTCCATAAATTCCGGGGCAAAGGGCTAAAGCCGTACTCATACGAGTATTATACCCGCCGCTCGCAGTTACGCTACGGCCTTGTATTCGCATTCCCGAAAATAAAGGATTATTTTAACGATGAATTTGTTCTCTTCTTTAACAAAGTCCTTAAGGAAAGATTACGCGGGCTGATGATACCGGCAATGATTTTTGACCCCCGCGACTTCGATGTGGATTTGTCGCGGCTTCACTTAGGGTTTAAGGACAGTCCGCTTTATGAAATAGACAAGGTATTGGTTAAGAGCGCCCCGCATAGGTCGCTGAGGAAAATACTGCGCGACTGTTATCAGAATCAGGATATTGAGGCGGCAAAAAAATGGATTGATAGGCTGAAAGCGTTGATTATAGAGATAAACGGCCGCGGGATAGTTATTAAAAATCCGTATTTAAGCTTATTTGCTTCGGATTTGATTCTTGACGATAAAGTGCAGGAGCGGCTGGTATTGTACCACCTGTATGGCCTGTCCGAAGATACGGCTGACTATGATAGGGATAATTACGCCTGGGAGAATATGGCGGATGATGTCCTGGTAAAGGAATGGAAAGAACTCCGCAGCTATTACAAAGAAACCTTGTTTAACGAGCTTCCCCATGACGTCAGTGGACTTGAAGAAAAATATTACAAGAAGGGAATGGCGCAATGTTCAAGGGTTGATGAGCCGCGCGACCTTTACATATTGGATAAACAGCTTGTTTATTTGGAGAGAAAACTCCGCAGCGGCATGTTGTATTTATTGCATAGCATCTTTCTTAAAATAACAAAAAGCCTTGAGCTTGACAGGCAGGAACGGTTTATGCTGTGGCTTGTGTTATACCATGGGCACCTTAATGAAAATAAATTTAATGGGCTGGTTAAGCTGAGCGATAAGATCTTTGATGAGCTGACGAAAGGTCCTGCTTTGATTGATGCTGTTGAGAGCCTGGATATATACGAGTTATACAAGAGATTATATTTGGGGGAGAAGGCAGATGGCGACAGTGAGGAAGTTATTAAAGCTACAGTTGAAGGCATCTGGAAAAAAGAAAGATTAAGCAGGCAGGAACGCCGTTTGTTAGGGGCGGCCTTTCTAAATGAATTAATGTTTTTTGAAGCTGACAGAGGTCTTGTCCGCGCTGCCTGCGGTAAGGCTGATAGTCCGGTTAAACAAAAGATTATTGCGGCACAAGACTGGTATAATTTTGTTGAGGCGATTTCTGCCGCGGAGAAACAATTAATTAAAGAGCGTCTGTCTGCCTTAGAGGGAAAAACCGCGGATGAATGTCTCGGAGAGTTTGATAATCCCCATACAGCGGCAGGCAAAACTTTTATATTATCAGAGACGCCTACAAAGGAATTTTTGATGAAACTGGGCTTTTTTAAATATGACACCGGGCTTTACCGTATCAGGCGCACAGGGGATTGGGTTATTGTAAAAGGCAAACCGGGCTATGAAAAAGTCATGAAAGAATCACCTCTCAGGGCGCTTCTTGAGTTAGGCCAAAGCGACATATGCCTTCTTGGCCATCCTTGCGGTTTTACCTATCCGCTTGCAGATGAGATTTACAGTGCTTTCTACCGTGATCATAAGCTCAATTATATTATTACGAAAGACGGCTTGAGGTTATTTAATATAGGAAATATAAGGAAGCCGGATCCAGAAACAAAGAAACTTTTCTTAGAGATGATGCCGGTAGGCGAGTTGAGCCATTTTCATCTTCTCGCCCAGAATTGCCCTGATTTGGCATGGGATGAGGGACATGTATCGGAAAAAGGTTGCAGGGACTTGAATATTACGAACTATTTTATCCAATGGGATAAATTTAATATGGACGATATCCTTGTCTGCGGCCGAACCGGAATAGATATGTTACTGCATGGTAAGAATCCGTACCATCGGGTAGCAGGAATACGTTTTGCCGTCCGGCTTGCGCCTAAGGAATCCCTGCCGGTTATTATCCCATATCTTGATGACCCGGAGGACATTGTCCGGCTTCAAGCCGTTATATCTTTGATAGAGCTCTTTGGGAAAATGGCCAGGAGAAATGATATCCGGAATGCCTTAAAACCGTTTATCAATGACAGCTTGGTTACTATTATTTTCCGGGATATCTATGGGCCTTTTAAAAGATGGACACAGGGTAAATCTACCTTGCGCAGGGATCTCATAAGTTTATGCGCCCCGCCTGTGCTTGAGCTCGGGTTGGCCACCATTGTTAAAGATGGCGAGGACTATAACAGCGATGAAAGTTTGCAACTGGTGTTAGAGACGCGGGGTTTGTCAAAGGGAGAGAAGGTGCCCTTTGACGGCAAGAAACAGAGGGTAGTTTATGTAGAACAGGGAATAGTGGTCGTGTGGCTGAGGAATCCTGCAAGGCCGATATATTTACAAGAAAATGATCTACTTATTGTCTTTGAAGAAGCAGACCTCTACGCAGATGAAGATTCGTTTATAACAATAATAAATGAAAATAGCCCCACCCTTACGACAGGGCCTCCCTTAGGAGTAAAAACCACCCTTGACTTGACACAAAGGCCTGCCGGATCTCCCGAAGGAGTTGAAGAACCAGTCATCATAGATGAACAAGGTAAACTCTCCGCAATAATCTATAAAGGAACAAATAGCTATCCATCCAAGACATATTGGATTTCTATTCCATCGGCGGCAATCCGTGTGGGGGTAAAAACCGCAAAAGGGCCGGAAGATTGGCATCTCCAGCCAAATAAGAATACAGAGATTCTCATTATCTGCTCAGGATGTACAGATATAACCTGTGCCGATGTAAAAGGTGAAGGTGCAAAAACGCACCTGTTAAGTGCCGGGCAGAAAATCATCATTCACCCGGATACGGCGCATAAATTCTTTCACCATGATGT
>JAHFFQ010000158.1 GCA_023247875.1 Candidatus Omnitrophota bacterium
TCCTGCGTTTCAGGAGCAGGTCGCGCAAGGCTCCGCCCACCAGGTATAATTTCACCTTTCTTGACCTGGCAAAGTCATTAACCGGCCTTAAGATCTCTTTTTCTTTTGCGGAGAATTTCAGCGGCACAGCTTATTTGTCTTGCTTAAACATCTCTGATTTATTGATGATCTCATCCTCCACGAATATGGGGGCGTGAGATCTCACGGCTAAGGCAATACTGTCGGAAGGCCTGGCATCAATACTCTTCAATTCGCCGCTGGATGTTTTAATGACGATCTTGGCGTGAAAGGTACTCTCCTCCAGCTTATCGATGATCACCTTATCAATGGTTGCCTGAAGGTCATTGAGTATCGCATAGATCAGGTCGTGGGTCATCGGCCGCGGGGGGTTGAAACCGCTGATCTTTAATTTTATGGCCGAGGCCTCGCTCAAACCGATTATGATCGGCAGAACCCTTGTGCCGCCTTTTTCCTTTAAAGCGATCAACTGGTCATGCCTCTTCTCATCAATGACGATCCTGCTCAACTCCATTTCAATCATATCTATTTCTCCGTTTTCTTTTTCTTATCTTTGCCCAGGATATCCTTTAGCTCCACCATAAACTGCCCCACATCCTTGAACTGCCGGTACACCGAAGCAAAGCGCACATAAGCGACATCATCTATAGATTTCAGCTTTTCCATCACCAGCTCGCCTATCTTGGTTGATGGGACCTCCCGGTCGCTTTTCTTCTGGATCAGGCGCTCGACCTGTGTGACGATCTCCTCCATCTTTTCCACGCTCACCGGCCTTTTTTCGCAGGCGCGGATTATCCCGGCCAGGATCTTCTTGCGGTCAAATGCCTCCCTGCGGCCGTCCTTTTTGATGACCAATAAAGAAACCTCTTCAACATATTCATAGGTAGTAAAACGCTTGCCGCATTTAAGGCACTCACGCCTGCGCCTGATCGCCGATTCCTCGGCGGTGGCGCGGGAATCAACAACCTTATCTTCTTTATAACCGCAAAACGGGCAACGCATATTTTATATCTTCCTTACTTTGATCTTTGCCTGCCTTAGAAAATCCATGGCCAGCTTATCCGGATATCCCTGGGCAATGACGATCTCTTTTATCCCGGCGTTAATGAGCATCTTAGCGCAGATAACGCAGGGCTGGTTGGTGGCATAAAGGGTGGCACCCTTAACGCTAATCCCGTGCAGGGACGACTGAATAAGCGCGTTCTGCTCGGCGTGCAGAGCGCGGCATAATTCATGGCGCTCTCCCGAGGGGATTCCCAGCTTCTGACGCATACAGCCAACCTCAATGCAATGCTTTAACCCGCTGGGCGCGCCGTTGTAACCGGTGGCTAAAATCCTTTTATCCCTGACTAAAACAGCTCCCACGCTGCGGCGCAGGCAGGTGGACCTTTTAGAAACAAGCGCTGCCATCTCTAAGAAATATTCATCCCAACTGGGCCGTTTATCCATAAGCTTTTTCTTTTTCACTTTAATAACTCCGGATATAATGGGAATTTTTTGGCTAAAACAGTTACCTCTTTTTTCACCCTGGCGATTTCTTTGGCGTCTCCGTGGTCCTCTAATGCCGCGTTGATCAGTTCGGCGATCTTACGCATCTGGGGCTCCTTCATCAAGCGGGTGCTCACCGCGGCGGTGCCCAGGCGGATACCGCTGGTCACTGCCGGCCCCTTTTCATCAAAAGGAATAAGGTTTTTATTCACCGTAATGTTGACCTCCCCCAGTATCCTGGAGGCATCTGCTCCGGTTACATTCTTGGGATTCAAATCAACAAGCATCAAATGTGTATCCGTTCCTCCGGAAACAATGCGAAAACCTGATTTTTCAAGGGCATTGGATAATTCTACGGCATTTTTCGCCAACTGTACCTGGTATTGCTTGAACTCCGGGGTCATTGCCTCGCGAAAAGCCACAGCTTTTGCGGCGATCACATGCATCAGCGGCCCGCCCTGAATTCCGGGAAATATCTGGGCATCTATTTTCTTGGCAAACTCTTTTTTACAAAGAATAAATCCTCCGCGCGGCCCGCGCAGGGTCTTATGCGTGGTAGATGAAACAAACTCCGCGTAAGGCACAGGAGACGGATGGATGCCCGCTGCCACTAACCCTGCGATATGCGCCATATCCACGAAAAGATAAGCGCCTACAGAATCGGCGATCCGGCGGAATTTCTTAAAATCAATTATCCTCGGATAAGCGGAAGCCCCGGCTAAGATCATCTTCGGCTTATGTATCTTAGCCAATTCCATGATCGCGTCATAATCCAGGGTTTCTGTCTTCCTGTCCACCCCGTAGCCGACGATCTTATAAAACATCCCGGAAAAATTATGCGGATGGCCGTGGGTAAGATGCCCGCCGCTAGCTAAATCCATTGCCAGGACCGTATCCCCGGGATTTATTGCCGCAAAATATACCGCCATATTCGCCTGCGAACCTGAATGCGCCTGGACATTGGCATGCTCTGCGCCGAATATGGCCTTGGCCCTTTCAATCGCCAGCTCTTCTGCGCTATCCACATATTCACAGCCGCCGTACCAGCGCCTCTGGGGATACCCTTCGGCGTATTTATTGGTCAGCACAGAACCCTGCGCCTCTAAAACCGCTAAGGAGGCGAAATTCTCCGAAGCGATCAGCTCCAGGTTCTCATCCTGGCGCTTCATCTCACTTTTGATAACCGCGTAAATCTCCGGGTCAACCTGTTTTAAGTGTTTCACTTCTCCACTCCTTACCTAGGGACGGTTCTGAACACAAAGCGAAAGTGTCCCTTTTTAGGGGACAGTTCTGCTTTGGCTTGAGA
>JAHFFQ010000159.1 GCA_023247875.1 Candidatus Omnitrophota bacterium
CGCCGATGATTTTATCGCTAAGATACTGGTTAAAAAGATCGGGGTGAATTTTGTCTGCGTGGGCAAGAATTTCCGTTTCGGCAGGTTTGCCCTCGGGGATTATAGAAAGCTTGCTTCCGGCGCAAAGAAATATGATTTTCGGATCAAGGCCCTTAAGGTGGTAAGGTCAGGAGGGGAGCCGGTCAGCAGCACCTTTATAAGAAGGTTGATTAAGAAGGGGAGTATTAAAGAGGCACAAAGGTTCCTCGGCCGCCGGGTGAGCGTATTAGGTTCGGTGATAAGAGGAAGTTCGCTTGGCAGGGTATTAGGGATACCTACAGCCAATATTGATCCGCATCATGAAGTTATCCCGCCGCCGGGAGTTTACGCGGTGCGGATTTTTCTTTCCGGTAGAATTTATGGAGGGGCATGTTATATCGGGACAAGGCCCACGATTTATTCCAGAAATAGATCCATGCGTATAGAGGTACATATATTCGGGTTTCATAAAGATATCTATGGAAAATTCCTGGAGATCCGCTTTGTAAAACTCATCCGGCCGGATAAAAAATTTCCTTCGCTTGAAGCGCTGTCCGCGCAAATTAAAAAAGATATCCTCACCTGTCGCAAAATCATCAGATAACAAAGTAAATACCACAATTTATGGGCATTTCAAGCCTTCAATCCCCTACTTATTGTATTTGTTGAATTTAGGTAAATTTTTTCTTGACAAAGCAGGGGATTTTGTCTATACTTTGACTACTAAGTGGATAAAAGTGGAGTAAAGTGGTAGAAAGGGAAAAATGTTCTACGGTGAATTCCAACATTCAATAGACCGTAAAGGCCGCCTGATTTTGCCTGCTAAATTTCGCGAAACCGCCAAAAATCAATTCGTGGAAAAATTCTTTGTTACCCGCGGCCTGGATAAATGCCTTTTTATGTTTTCTGAGGAAGAGTGGCGCCTGCAGGAAAATAAATTCAAAGCCATGTCATTTACCAAACAGCAGTCGCGTACTTTTAACCGGCTGCTTTTTTCCGGCGCCCAGGAGGTAACCTTTGATAAGCAGGGCAGGGTTTTGCTGCCGCAATACCTGAAGGATTTTGCCGGGATCAAAAGGGATGTAATGATCGTCGGGGTTTCCAACCGCATCGAGATATGGGCTAAAGAGCTGTGGAGTGATTTTTACGTAAACAGCCGCCAGTCTTTTGAAGAGATCGCGGAAAAATTAATGGATGTTTAAGTGCAAGAAGAGAAGCTGCATATTCCGGTAATGTTACATGAGGTTATAGATTATCTAAAGCTTCGGCCCGGGCAATTGATCGTAGACGCTACTTTAGGCACAGGCGGCCATAGCCTGGAAATACTAAAGAGGATCACTCCTGGCGGGCGCCTAGTCGGCATAGACCGCGATAATGATTCGATAGAGGTAGCCAAAAAGAGGTTAAGCGATTTTACCCGAAGCTTCGATCTTGTGCACGCTAATTTTGCCGACCTGGATCAGGTATTGGCCAGGCTCGGCATAGATAAGATCGACGGCATCATTTTTGATTTAGGGATTTCCACCTTCCAGCTTAAAGACGCGGCAAGAGGTTTTAGTTTCCAGGAGGAGGGGCCTTTGGATATGCGGCTTGATAAAGGTAGTTATATATCGGCATATGACCTGGTGAATAATCTCAATGAAAGCGAGATCTCTCACATGCTCTGGAGTTTCGGCCAGGAGAGATGGCACAACCGTATCGCGCATTTGCTGGTCCAGGAAAGGTTCTCTCAGCCAATCTCCAGCACAAAACAGCTGGCTGATCTGGTGATGCGGGCTATCCCGCATAGATACCGCAGGAGCTATTACCGCATACATCCGGCCACGCGCACCTTTCAGGCAGTGCGCATCGCCGTCAACCGGGAGCTGGAGGTGATTGAAAACTCGATCAAGAAAGCCGTTGCATTTCTGGGAAAACAGGCTAGAATATGCGTTATTTCTTTTCACTCCCTTGAGGACCGCGCAGCAAAACATACATTCCGCAGCCTTAAAGCTGACGGATTGATAAATATTATAACACCTAAACCCCTGACCCCCGCCTCAAGCGAAGTGGAGGCTAACCCTTCCAGCCGCTCAAGCAAGTTCAGGGTCGCCGAAAGGATTTAACACCATATGAGACTGAACAGGTTTCTCTCCGTAATAGTATTTATTACCTCCTTCTGCGTCCTCTATGTTTACCAGCAAAGCGAGATTTTCCGCCTGGCTTATCTGGGGCAGAAAAAGCAGCTTACTTTTGATGAATTGCTTGATAAGAATGCCGCGCTGAGATACAATATAAAAAAGAATTCCTCCCTGGTAAATATCGGTAAGGGCTTAGGGGGCACTAATGAATTCCAGATGCCGGATAATTACCGTTTTGTCAAGTTCATTCCCTCCAGGGATGGATTGAAGGTTGCTGACCAAAATCAAGGAAGGGAAGGGTTGCTCGCGCGTATTTTTAGTTTGAAACGCCAGGCTCTGGCAAAAACAGTTAACCCCTAATATTTATTACTCCTAAAGTATAGTGTATATCAGCAACTATCGCCGAAGAAGCGAGGCGGTATTCTTAGTCTTCTTCATATTCCTCCTGCTTTGCATAGGCCGCCTGTTGTTTATCCAGTTCTTCCGCTCAAATTACCTTACCGGTATCGCCAAAAAACAGCATAACCTGTTTGTGGAGTTAGAGCCCAGGCGCGGGGCGATCTACGATGCTAACCTTAAGCCGCAGGCATTTAACATCTCCCTGGATTCGCTCTATGCCGTACCCAATGCCATTAAGAATAAGGAAAATGTAATAAATCAGCTGCTGCCTAT
>JAHFFQ010000039.1 GCA_023247875.1 Candidatus Omnitrophota bacterium
CATTAATTTTTCTACTTTTTCCAGGGCTTTAAGTACCTGTTCATTTAATTCTTTGGGGTATTTCTTTTTATTCTGATAATAATATATGCAGACCTCTGTAGTGATGGTAAAACCCGGAGGAACAGGAAGCAACAGTTCCTTGTTCCCGGCCATCTCGGCGAGGTTGGCCCCTTTGCCGCCTAAGAGGTTCTTCATGCTTTCATTCCCGTCTGCCTTGCCTCCACCGAAGGAGTAAACGTATTTCTTTGCCATTACTTTTTAAACCCTTCCTTTCCTTTTTTTAGGGGACAGTTTCGCTTTGAGTTAAGAACCGTCCCTGAGCTGATTGATTAAATATTCCTTTAATTTATCTATTGGGATTCTCTCCTGTTTCATCGTATCTCTTTCGCGCACGGTCACCTGCTTGTCTTCCAGGGACTGAACATCCACGGTTACGCAGTAAAGCGTCCCTACTTCATCCTGCCTGCGATAAAGTTTCCCGATAGCCCCGGTATCATCATAGACCGCAACCATGGATTTCTTCAGCTCTTTGGCGATCCTCCTGGCTAATTCCACGATCTCCGGCCGGTTACGCAAAAGCGGAAGCACCGCCACTTTAGTAGGAGCCATTCCTTTATTTAATTTAAGCACGACGCGCGTATCCTCCCTTACCTGCTCTTCATGATAGGCATCGGCTAAAACCGCCAGAACGCTTCTGTCTACCCCTCCGGAGGGCTCAATTATATAAGGATAGAATTTTTCTTTCTTCTGATCATCAAAATACATCAGTTCTTTGCCGCTGGACCTGGAATGTTGTTTAAGGTCGAAATCCGTGCGGTTGGCAATCCCCTCCAGCTCTGACCAGTCATCCCCCGAAGTGGAGAAAGGGAATCTGTATTCAATATCAGTGCATGCTTTAGCGTAATGCGCAAGTTCCTCCTTGGAATGTTGGCGCTTGCGCAGATTTTCTTTTTTTATCCCCAGGCTCAAATACCAGTTAAATCTATCCTCAACCCAGGCTTCATAAAGCTTATCCGCTTCTTCCGGCCGGCAAAAATATTCGATCTCCATCTGTTCGAATTCCCGGGTGCGGAAGGTAAAATTGCCGGGGGTGATCTCATTGCGGAAAGATTTACCGATCTGCGCCAAGCCGAAAGGCAGCTTAGGATGTTTTGAATCCAGGATATTCAGGAAATTTACGAACATCCCCTGGGCGGTTTCCGGCCGCATATAAATCGCGCTGGATGCGTCTTCTATAGGGCCCTGGAATGTTTTAAACATTAAATTAAAGGGCCGGGAGTCGGTAAGTTCTCCGCCGCATTCAGGGCATTTATTTTTTTCTTTAAGCCCTTCGGTCTTGAAACGTTTCTTACAGGACTTGCAGTCGCTTTTTAAGTCAAAGAAATTTTCAACATGGCCGCTTGCCTCCCATACTTTGGGATGCATGAAGATCGCCGCGTCCATCCCGAAAATATCTTCGCGTTCATAGACATTTGATCGCCACCAGGCTTTTTTAAGGTTATTCTTCAGCTCAACCCCGTAAGGCCCGTAATCCCAGGTATTACTCAATCCGCCGTAAATTTCGCTTCCCTGAAAGATAAACCCCCGGCGCTTGCAGAGAGAAACGATCTTATCCATTAAATTTTGCGCCATAGTTCTATATTTTTAACCCAATCAGGTTCAAAAGTCAAGTTAATTTTGCCAAAGCAAAATTAACTTGATCCTTAGGCTGCACCTTTCATCGCAGCCGAAGGATCTTGTCTTAATCAAGCGGCTTAAGCGTTGAGATGATCGTAAATACCTTATTCAGGTCTAACTGATTGCTGCCGTCTTTTATATATACCTTGAACAAATTATCCTGTTTATCCACCACAATGCAGTCAAAATAATTCCCCGGTTTAGCCAGGTTGTAGTTGATAAACCCTGCTTTACCTTCTATCTTAAATTTGATCATTTTGGCTGAGAGCTGGTTACCGATATCCGGGGTAAACACGCTTTTCATGATCACAAAGAAAGCGCCGATAATGCTGTTTATCCCGGAGAGGTTGGCGTAGGACATCCTGCGGATAAATTCCCGGTTATCTTTTACTCCTGCCTTACGCACATCCGGATAAAGCCTGATAAGGGCCTGAGGCTCCTGGTAGATAAGATAGATCACACTGCCCTTGCCCTTGCTTCTTTTTTTATAGTATCTTCTTTTAATTAATTCCTGTATTAAGGAAAAACCTTTTGGCGCGGAGATTGAGAATTTAGGAAATGTTTGCGGAACCAGGATATCCCGGTATTCTTTATCGGCCTCGGGAAGGAAGGTTTTCTCATCCGGCTGCATGCATAGGATCGGGATATTTTTACAGCTGCCGATACCGAAGGAGATATACTGTCTTAAAATATTCGGGCCGGCGAATTTAGCTACGAAAGCCACGCAAAGACTAAGCACTATTGCAGCGGTCAGATATTTAACGAAGCGTTTAGAAGCCATCTATTTTCCTGAGCTCCTCTTCTTTGATGCTGAAGGAGTGTTCTGCGGCCGGGAATTTTCCCCGGATCACCTCATCCTTAAAATTCTCCACGGCTTTGGCGATGACCGGCGAAAGATCGGCGTATTTCTTGACGAACTTGGGGGTATAGCGGGCAAAAAGCCCGAGCATATCATGGATAACCAGGACCTGGCCGTCGCAATGGGCACCGGCTCCGATGCCAATGGTAGGGATCTCTAATTTTTTAGTAATAAGTTCGGCGATCCTGTCCGGGACGCATTCCAGGACTATGGCAAAGCATCCCTTCTCCTCTAGTTCCATTGCCTGCCTGATCAGCCGCTGGGCAGCCTCCGCGTCTTTGCCCTGCACCTTAAACCCGCCGAGTTTATCCGCGGTCTGCGGGGTTAAACCGATATGGCCCATTACGGGTATGCCTGCTTTGATGATCTGTCCGGTTACTTCAAGGCAGCGCTCGAACCACTCTAATTTTACCGCCTGGCACCCTGCCTCTTTGATAAACCTGGCAGCGTTCTTTACGGATTCATCCGGGTTCACCTGGTAGGAATCATAGGGCATATCCCCGATAACCAGGCTGTTCTTGACCGCCCGGGTTACGGCCTTGGCATGATGCAGCATCTCCGTCATCCCGACCTTGGTAGTTGAATCAAGCCCGAGGACAACATTAGCCAGGGAGTCACCCACCAGGATCATATCAATGCCGGCTTTATCCACCAGCTCGGCGATAGGGTAATCATAGGCCGTGAGCATGGTTATTTTTCGTTTGTTTTTTAAAGAGATTATTTCAGCGATTTTCATCATTGTTTCCTCGCCTTGCTTTCCTGAATATAGAATCTGGCCCCAGGGAATCTTTTTGCCAGTTCACCCGTTCCCTGCCTTCCTAAAATAAACGCGGATGTGGATAAGGCGTCGGCGCTTATTCCCGAATGCGCCACTACCGTTGCGGAAATTACTCCGGAAGATGCAGGGTAGCCGGTTCTGGGGTCAAGAATATGGGAGTAGCGTTTCCCGTCCCGGGAAAAGAATTGTTCGTAATCCCCGCTGGTAGATACGGATTGATTTTTTATTTCCAGGTTCCCGGAAAAATCAGCGGCGCGAGGGTTTTTGATCCCTATCTTCCAGGCGCGGCCGGAGTTTTCCCCCAAAGCGTAAACCTGGCCGCCGGCATTGATCAGGCAGCTGTTGATCTTGTTTTCTTTGAGTTTTTGAACCGCGCGATCCAGGGCATACCCTTTGGCTATCCCGCCCAGGTCGATTTTCATCCCGGGAAGTTTAAATTCTACTCCGTGATCTTCTTCGTGCAAAATAATTTTATCGCTGCCGGTAAGTTTTAGGACTGATTTAATCTTTCTTCCCGGAGGTATGGCATATTCCCGGTTTTTAAACCCCCAGAGCTCAACCAGCGGCCCTACGGTTATATCAAATGAGCCGCCAGTCATCTGCCAGAACTCTTTTGAGTTTTTAATAATATAAAAAGTATCCGGGCTTACCTTCAGCCTGCCCAAGCGGTTCAGCCGGGATATCTCGCTGGATTCAATATATTTACTGAGCAGCTGTTCGATCCGGCTGACCTCTGAAAAAACAATCGCGGCTGCTTTTTTATCCGGGGACATGACCTCCCAGAATGTACCCATGAGAATGCGGTTATCATGGTAAAGCCTTGCGGGCTTATTCAGCTGGTGAATAAAAATCAACCCCCAGCCGATGATCAGGAATGCCAGCAGGAATTTGCGCATCTTCGGGCTGTATTTCATCTTGCGGATAGCCTGTAACTTGATTCGATCGTTTTCACCAGATCGACCAGGAATTTATTGGCCGGCACAGGAATACCCAATTCCTGTCCGAGCCTGACGACCACCCCGTTAATGTAGTCGATCTCCGTACGTTTTTTTCTCAACACATCCTGGAGCATTGAGGAGAGGTTAGCTGCCGTGCTCTCGCAAACCGCCTCCACCTTTGCCAGCGGGTCGTCATAGAGTAGTTTGACGCGTTTCCTTTTGGCAATACGCGTGGCCTCGGTTACCGCGTCCCTTAAGATCCTTTTTGTGCCTTCAAATTCGGTAAGTCTTCCGTTAGGCAGGCCGGTAATGGCGGTAAGCGCGTTTATCCCGGCGTTAATGATCAACTTTGACCAGATTAATCCTTTTATATCCCGGGTCATCTTGGTCTCAAAACCGCACCTGTTGAAGACCTCACGGATGCCGCGCATCTCAACCGGGGTTTTTCCTGCGATCATGCCGATTATGGTTTCTCCTCTTCCGGCGTGGCGGATCCTTCCGGTATCAAGGAGGGTTGCGCCTTCGCTGGTTACCCCTCCGATGACCCTCTCTTCTCCGGCCAGCTCCGAGATGATCTCGATATTTCCCATGCCGTTCTGCAGGGTCAGGATCCTGGTATTCTGCCCCAGGAGAGGTTTGATCTGTTCGACCGCCTGTTTGGTGTGGAATGATTTTACACAGAGCAGTATCAGGTCGCTTTTCCCTATGTCCTCTATATTGGCGGTGGTTTTTACCTTTGCCTGCCAGGTTCCGGATACTCCTTCCAGGGAGATCCCGTTTTCGTTTATCCTGGCGGCTTTATCCTTATCTTTGTCTAAAAGCCAGAGATCTTCTTTTGATCTTGATAAAAAGGCGGAAAAGAGGCATCCCATTGCTCCGGCTCCCACCACGACAATTTTCATACCGCTACCTCCAGTTTATTCAGCAGCTTCTGCGATTTCAGTTCCTTGCCCAGGTGGAAATTCAGGAAGGCGTTTAAAATCAGGTCCAGCTCTTTCTTTATCTGGGGGTTCATGCCCAGGTTAAGGCTGGCGCGAAAATCGCCTCTTTCGATATGCAGGATAGTAGCGACTGTCCCGCGGAATATCGACCGGGCAGACGGGTCTTTGCGCGTGCATGCCGGGCAAAGCAGCCCCCCTAATGAAAGGCTAAAACGTGCTTGTCCGGTTATCCTGTCATTGCAGGAAACGCAGGAATCGAAATGCGGCTTAAACCCCGATAAAGCAAGCATCTTGATCTTAAAGATAGTGGTAATCTTTTCCGGATTATAGTTTGTCTCCATCTCCTTCAGGGATGCAGTTGCCAGGTTAAATATCCCCTCATTCTTATCTTCGGGCTGCATTACCGAATTGATCAGCTCCATCATAAATCCGGCCATGACCGTTTTTTCAATGCTCTGGCGTATGCGGGTAAAATTATCCAGCTTGTCCGCTTGAGAAACCAGGTGCAGCGGGGAATGGGTCTTTCTGTAAAAGACGATCTCGTTGAGTGAGAAGGGCTCCAGGTTAGAGGCGAATTTTTCAGGATCGCTCCTGATGCCTTTCAAAAGGCCGCTTATTTTTCCGAATTCACTGGTGTAGAATTCCGCGATAATCGAGGTTTCCCGGAAATCGCGCCTGACCAACACCAATCCCTGCGCTTTATCTATTGACATATTCTAATTCTTTTTTGCGCATCTGATTTTTCCGGGCTTTATCGCTGTCACCATAGCCCAATATGTGCAGGATCCCGTGGGTAACATAGAGCATCAATTCGTATTCCGGATTGGTATTAAACTTAACCGCGTTGTTTACCGCCGTATCGGTGGAGATCATTATATCGGCAAGCAGTATTTTACCTTTCCCGGTATCATTAAGGTCAAAGGCCAGGACATCCGTAGAGCTGTCGTTTTGGCGGAATTTGGCGTTAAATTTCTTAATCAGCGCGTCATCCGTAAAGCAGATATTGATATAGCCTGAGCCACCCTTTTTTTCACATTTGAGTATATTAAGGACCAACTCTTTTATCTTTCCGGGCTTGATAGGTAATTTCTTCTGCAGATTTTTTACGCTTATTTTCACTCTTTTGTTTCCTGGGGATAGTTTACCCGGCTATGGTAAATGCCGCTTAGAATCCTGGTAAATACGCCGGATATCTTTTCTATATCTTTTAAGGTCAGCTCGCACTCATCGAGCTGGCCATCAATAAACTTATTATTGATTATTTTATGCACCACCTCTTCGATCTTAGCCGGCGTGGGGTCTTTTAATGAGCGCGTGGCTGCCTCTACCGAGTCAGCCAGAAGCACGATGGCTGTTTCTTTGCTGTTCGGTTTTGGGCCGGGGTAACGAAAGCCTTCCTCAGCTACCTCCTGGTCCTCCTCTCTGTCCTCCAGTGCCCGGCGGTAAAAATAGTAGACCAGGCTCTTCCCGTGATGCTGCCGGATAAAATCCCAAAGCACAGGCTGTAGTTTATATTTCTTGGCCAGCTCTATCCCCTCTTTGACATGGTTCATAATGATCAGTTTGCTCATTGTGGGGGAAAGCGCGTCATGCTTGTTTTTCTGCATTTCCTGGTTTTCGATAAAATATTCCGGCTTCTGGAGCTTGCCGATATCGTGGTAATAGGCGCCGATCCTGGCCAAAAGCGCGTTTGCCCCAATGGTTGCGCAGGCCGTATCCGAAAGATTTCCGACGATCAGGCTGTGGTGGTATGTTCCCGGCGCTTCAAGGAGCATCCGCTGTAAGACCGGATGATGGAAATCCGCCAGTTCCAGGAGGCTGATATTGGTTACGCTTTGCAGGAGGTATTCGAATAGAGGCAGCACGCCTAAAGTAATAATCCCGGATAACAATCCGCAGGCTACGATGGTCAAATACCTCTCAGGATTGGCGAATCGGAAATGCTCAAAAAGTAAAATACCGGCCAACTGCAGGATCCCGGCAATTGCGCCTGCCCAAATGACCGTGGTGCGCTTGCGCGCTCCCTTCAGGAGCAGGGCCGCGGATATTGAAGAAACCATGAAAATAAACCAGGCCTTAAAGGGTTCAGGGGTCAAGGATGCCAGCGAGACCGATGTTGCCAGGGCCAGGAAATAAGTTATTTCAAGGCTATTGAAGAGAAGCATGCTTATCATGGGGATGATCGCTACGGGTATGAAATAATAAGGCAGTCCGTTAACCAGCAAAAGAAAACCGGTGCCGAAAGAAACCAGGAAGAGAAAGGGCAGTCCTGAGAGCTTAAGGTTCTTGACCCTGGCGAATCCGGGCCTAAAGGATATGTAAAGCATGATCAGAAAGAAAGGTACTCCCAGGTTCAGCCGGATAAAATAGCTGAAGAGGAAGATGAGCGCGCATAAGCCAAGTGGCGCGATTATATTCTTAACGGGTAGTTTTCTCATACGCCTCGATTATCCTTTGCACTAAAGCATGCCTCACTACATCGGAACCGCTGAAATAAATGAATTTTATCCCGTTTATCTCTTTAAGTATATCCTGTGCCTGCAGCAGGCCGATGGGCTTGGCCCCGGGCAGGTCGCTTTGGGTCATATCCCCGGTAATTACCGCCTTGGAATCAAAGCCCAGGCGGGTAAGGAACATCTTCATCTGTTCGGCAGTGCAATTTTGCGCCTCATCGAGTATAATGAAGGCGTCATTCAATGTCCTGCCTCTCATGTAGGCAAGCGGCGCGACCTCGATGATCCCGGTCTCGATATATTTCTCAATCCGTTCGGCCTCCATCATATCATATAGAGCGTCATAGAGCGGTCTTAGATACGGGGATATCTTAGCGTGCATATCGCCCGGCAAAAACCCCAGGGATTCCCCTGCTTCTATGGCCGGACGGGTCAGGATGATACGCCTGGCCTCCTGCTTTTTTAGCGCTTCTACCGCGCAGGCCATTGCCAGGTAGGTTTTACCTGTGCCTGCCGGGCCGATGCCGAAGACAATATCATGCTTTTTAATTGCTTCTACATATTCTCTCTGGCCGGTGGTTTTCGGGCCGATCTGCTTGCCCGTGGAGCCGCGCATAATACCGGTATCTAAAGCGCCCAAACGCTCGGGCTTCTCCCCTTTTTTTAAATTGGAGATCAAATAAGAGAGGTCGCTTTTTCCTATTTCTTCACTTCCGCCGCGCAATGCCTCCAGCAGGTATTCCACCAGTTGAGCCGCCTTTTTAATATTTCCGGCTGTCCCGCTTATTTTTAAGTGGCCGCCGCGCAAGGTCAGCTTGACCTTGAATTGTTCCTCAATATTTTTGATATTGGCGTCATGGGACCCAAAAAGCCCCTGGGCCTCTTTTTGGGATTGCAGCTTGATTATTTTATCCATGAAGTTTATTTAAGATTCTCTTTTGGTTCCGCCATATTGCCGGCCTGGGCCTTTAGCTCTGGGCTAGAGGGGATTCTCAGAGTTTGTCCGGGATAAAGCTTATCCGGAGCGCGTAAAATATCCTTGTTTGCCTCGTAGATATCCTTCCATTTCCTGGTTGTGCCGTAGAATTTTTTGGAGATCTTCTGCAAGGTATCATTTTTACCTACTCTATAGCTCTCAAAGGTTTGCTCTGTGGTCGCGGGCATGGCCTCCCGGACCTCCGTCACTTCTACTATTTCTTCGGCAGGAGCCGCCTGGGTTGATCTTACCGGTAATTTTTTGGAGAAACCCAACTCTATTTCAACGACCCTGGTGGTGCGGGTAGCCTTTCTCTCCGGAGCTTCCGGAGGGACTCCCATAAGGTAGCCGCGGTTGCCCGACGCGGAGGTGAGGTCCTGGTCGATCCTGTTGCGGGTCAAATTATAAGTCCTGGCTACGCAGCCTGATAAGGCTAAACTTAAGGTTAATAAGGTAATGCCGGCTAACTTGGATCCGTTCATTTTACTCCTCCTTAATAATGGTTATACCCAATTCCTTTAATTGTTTATTTTCTACATCCGAAGGAGCGCAAGTCAACGGGCAGAATGCCGCTGAGGTTTTTGGAAAGGTGATCACCTCGCGGATACTTGACTCTCCGGAAAGTATGGCTAAAAGCCTGTCCAACCCGAAAGCAACGCCCGCGTGCGGGGGCGCACCGAACTGGAATGCCTCCAGGAGAAAACCAAAGCGCCTGCGCGCTTCCTCCTTCTCAATACCGATGATATTGAAGATCTTTTCCTGTAATTCCTGGCGGTGGATCCTTACCGAACCGCTTCCCAATTCCATTCCGTTTAAGACCAGGTCATAGGAGCGGGACTTTACCTTATCCGGGGACTTATCCAGATTTTGGAGGTCACTTTCAGCCGGCGCGGTAAAAGGGTGATGTTCGCTCTCCCAGCGTTTCTCTTCGGCATTGAATTTGAAAAGCGGGAAATCCACCACCCAGCAGAAGGCAAAATCATTTTTTAGCTCAGGCCGCAGGTCCGGCTTATCCGAACCGTATTTTTGCACGGCCTCTTGATAGCTTATGCGTTTAAACGGGGTTTGGATCTCTATATTCTTTAACTCCTTCAGGATCAGTTTCATTAACCCTTCGGTTAAGGCGAAGATGTCCTCTTCATTCACAAAAGACATTTCAATATCCAGCTGGGTAAACTCCGGCTGGCGGTCAGCGCGCAGGTCTTCATCGCGGAAGCATTTGGCGATCTGGTAATATTTTTCTATGCCGCTGACCATAAGGATCTGCTTGAATAATTGCGGAGACTGCGGCAGGGCGTAGAACTTGCCCGTGTTTAAGCGCGAAGGAACCAGGTAATCCCGGGCACCCTCGGGGGTGGATTTGGTAAGTATCGGGGTTTCGCATTCAATGAAATCCAGGCCGCCTAAATAGCCGCGGATAATTTTATAAAGGTTGCTCCTTAACTCAAGGTTGTTAAAGACTTTTGTCCTTCTTAAATCAAGGTAACGGTATTTAAGCCGCATCTCTTCGGTTATCTGGGCGAGCTCTTCAATTTCAAATGGCGGGGTAAGGCTGGGGTTCAATATCTCCAGCTCCTTTGCCAGGATCTCTATCTCCCCGGTTTGCAGTTTGGCGTTGATCGTTCCTCCGGGGCGCTTATTTACTACCCCGGTTAATTTAACTACAAATTCACTGCGCAGCTCCTGCGCTAACTTGTAGGCCTCTCCTGATTCCTTGGGAATAAAAACAACCTGGGTAAACCCGTAGCGGTCGCGGATATCAATGAAGATCAGCTTGCCGTGGTCCCGGCGCCTGGCAACCCAGCCGCAAAGCGTAACCGTT
>JAHFFQ010000040.1:0-7864 GCA_023247875.1 Candidatus Omnitrophota bacterium
CATAGGCCGCCTGTTTTTTATCCAGTTCTTCCGCTCAAATTACCTTACCGGTATCGCCAAAAAACAGCATAACCTGTTTGTGGAGTTAGAGCCCAGGCGCGGGGCGATCTACGATGCTAATCTTAAGCCGCAGGCATTTAACATCTCCCTGGATTCGCTCTATGCCGTACCCAACGCCATTAAGAACAAGGAAAATGTAATAAATCAGCTGCTGCCCATACTCGGCGTGGAGCGTTCTTATCTTGAGGAGAGGCTCTATCGTAAAAAGGAGTTTATCTGGCTGGCGCGTAAATTACCCCGGGAAAAATCCGAGGCGATCAAGATACTTAATATCAAGGGATTGGGATTCCTGAAGGAGACCAAGCGTGTTTATCCCAACAGTTATCTGGCCAGCCATATTATCGGGTTCAGCGGCACCGATAATATCGGCCTTGAGGGGACAGAGAGGGATTTTGATAAATACCTGAAGGGCCAGCCCGGCTGGGCGATCTTTTTGCGCGATGCCCGGCAGAAAAAATTGGATATCTGGGAGAAGATGGTTTTGCCGGTTGATGGCATGGATCTGGTCTTGACCATTGATGAGGTTATCCAGTATATTGCCGAGAGGGAATTGGATAAGGCCTTTAAGAAATTTAACGCCAAGGGTGCCAGCATCGTGGTTATGGAGCCGCATACGGGGAGGATACTGGCTTTAGCCAATCGCCCCACCTACGACTTGAATAATCATTCCGGAACATCCGGGACTTCCATGCGTAACCGTTCCATCTGCGACCTGTTGGAGCCGGGTTCGGTATTTAAGATCGTTACCGCCTCCGCTGCCCTTGAAGAAGGGAAGGTTACCGAAGAGGATGTATTCTTCTGCGAAAACGGAGCTTATAAAGCAGGGGGGCGCATCCTCCATGACCACCGCCCTCACGGCAATCTTACCTTCAGGCAGGTGATCGAAGAGTCAAGCAATATCGGAACAGTCAAAGTAGCCCAGCTTTTAGGGCCGGATACGGTTTACCGGTATTTGAAAGGTTTTGGTTTTGGGTCAAAACTAGGCATAGATCTGTCAGGAGAGATCTCCGGGATGATCAAACCTGTGCGGGCCTGGTCAAAGACATCCATTACCGCCATACCCATCGGCCAGGAGGTAGGGGTTACCGCGCTGCAGCTGGCCAGCGCGATCTCCGTGATTGCCAACGGCGGCCAATTAATGAAGCCGTATATTATTGATTCGGTGCGCGATGAACATGGCCGGGTCATAAAACAGAATAAGCCGGTATTGATCCGCAAGGTTATTTCTACGGATACCGCTTTACGCATCAAAAAAATACTTACCGGGGTAATTGAGGAGGGCACCGGAAAATTAGCCAAGGTAAAGGGTTTCAGCGCCGCGGGCAAGACCGGTACCGCCCAGAAGCTCGAGGCAGACGGTCGCTATTCGCACAGCAAATTTGTCGCTTCCTTTATTGGTTTCGCTCCCGCGGAGGACCCTTTGTTAGCTATCGTGGTAACGGTTGATGAGCCGCATCCGTATTATTTCGGAGGGGTAGTGGCTGCCCCGGTATTCCAAAATGTGGCCGGTGATGCTATCCGGTACATAAAAGGCAATGAAATGCCTCTTGAGGCAATGGCGCAATGAAGATCGCGGATATGAAAGTCAGCGGAATAACCTGTAATTCCAAAGAGGTAAAGAAGGGTTTTGCCTTCGTCGCCATAAAAGGCCAAAGCCAGGACGGAAATTCTTTTATAGGCGAGGCAATTGCCGGGGGTGCCGGAATTGTGGTCGTCGAAGGAAGAGCCCCGGAAATAAAGTTGCCGCCGGCGGTAAAATTAATAGTGGTCAAGGATAGCCGCGAGTTTTTTGCCCAAGCCTGTGCGGAATTTTACCGTCACCCCTCTCGGGACCTCAAGGTTATCGGCATTACCGGCACTAACGGCAAGACAACGATATCCTATCTGATCGAGAGGATCGCCAAAAAAGCAGGATCGGCTTGCGGGGTTATCGGGACAATAAGCCATCGTTTTAAGGATAAGGTTATCAAAGCCAGGAATACTACCCCGGGGTCAGGGGATTTACAGGGGTATTTGAGTAAAATGTATTGCCTCGGCGTTAAATATTGCGCTATGGAGGTTTCATCCCACGCCCTGGACCAGGGGCGCACCGGGGGAATAAATTTTTCTTGCGCCATTTTTACCAATCTTACCCAGGATCACCTGGATTACCATAAAAATTTAGAGAATTATTTTCAGGCAAAGGCTAAACTTTTTCGTTTTCTTTCAAAAAGCAGTGTCGCCATAATCAACAATGATGATAAATACGGCCGCCGGATTAAGCAGTTAACAGGCGCCAAGGTAATAACCTATGGTATTAAAAATAAATCCATTGTCATGGCCAGGGATATTAAATTCGGCATTACAGGAAGCAGCTTTACGCTGGTGGCGCCGAAAATCAAGGCAAAAATAATTACCGGCCTTGTGGGAAGGCATAACATTTATAATCTTCTGGCGGCAATCGCCTGGGGATTAAGCGAAGATTTTGATTTTAAGGATATTAAGTCCGGAGTCGAGAGATTTAAAACAGTGCCGGGCAGGCTGGAGAATGTCTCTTGCAATAAAGGTTATGATATCTTCGTGGATTACGCACACACCCCGGATGCTTTATTCAATGTGATCACCGCCTTAAAACCATTGGTTGGCGGGAGGATAATCGTGGTCTTTGGCTGCGGCGGAGAGCGGGATAAACTCAAGAGACCGGAGATGGGCAGGATAGTCGCGCAGTTGGCCGATTACGCGATAATTACCAGCGATAATCCGCGCTCCGAAGATCCTTTAGGCATAATCCGGGATATCCGTAAAGGCATACGCAAAAATAATTTTTGCGAAATACCCGACAGGCTGAAGGCCATAAAGGCGGGTTTATCTTTAGCGCGAAAAGGCGACTGCCTGATCATTGCCGGCAAGGGGCATGAGGATTACCAGGTATTAAAAGACAGAACTTTATATTTTAGCGACCGAAAGGCAGTGCAAAAGTGTTTAGGGTCAATGAAATAATTAAGGCAACGCACGGCTTGCTTATCCGGGGAGATTTAGAGGATAAACTTACAGGTATATCCACTGACTCAAGGGGATTAAATCCGGGTGATGCCTTCCTTGCGTTAAAGGGCAATAATTTTGACGGCCATGATTTTATCCCCGCGGCCCTGAGGTCAAAGGCATCCTGCGTTATCGCGGAGAAGACAAGGGGCCTGGAGCTCCCCAGAGGAACGGCGCTTATCCGGGTAAAAGATACTACCCTGGCTTTAGGGGATATCGCCCGTTTCCAAAGGCAGAAATTCGATTTGCCGGTCATTGCCGTTACCGGTTCAGCCGGTAAAACCACGACCAAGGAAATGATCGCCTGGGTGTTGTCGGCTGATGCCTGCGTGTTGAAAAACGAAGGCACGAAAAATAACCAGATCGGCCTTCCGCAGACCTTGATCAAGCTTAGAGCAAAAGATGATTTCGCGGTAGTTGAGATCGGCACCAATCATTTCGGGGAGGTGGATTATTTATCCGGAATCGCCCTGCCCAATATCGGCGTAGTCACCAATATCGGGCCTGCGCATCTGGAGTTCTTAAATGATCTAAAGGGTGTCTTCAAGGAAAAGTCGGGACTCCTAAATAATCTTTCTAGCCCCGCAATTGCCCTGCTTAATAGCGACGATAAATTTCTACTGGCCTTAATAAATAGGAAGAGGATAGGTCCCCATATTTTTAGTTTTGGCATCAATGAAAAAAGTGATTTTTTTGCCTCCGGCATCAGGTTGGGGAGAGGCAAAGTCAGGTTCAAGGTCAATGGAAAATTTGATTTTGCATTATCCACTCCGGGCAGTTATAATATCTACAATGCCCTGCCTGCCATTGCCGCGGGGCGCATATTCGGGATGGATTACCGTAAGATCGCTTCAAGATTAGCGGATTTTGAATTTCCCAAAGGCAGGCTTAACCTGCTTAGATTCAGGGGTGCAATGTTTATTGATGACACTTATAACTCCAATCCCCTCTCTTTAGAACGCTCACTTGAGGCATTGAAAAATATAAAAGTCAAGGGCAGGAGGATCCTGGTTATGGGAGATATGCTGGAGTTAGGCAGCCAAAAAGAATCATTGCACAGGGGGATGGCTGGTAGTATAACTGATATCTGTGACCTGCTGGTTACTTGTGGACCTCTTGCCAGGCTTACCGCAAGAAGTGCCTCCTCCCGGGGTTTAAAAATAGGGAATATATTTTGCTGCAGCTGTGCTAAAGAGGCGAAAGACCTGTTGTTTAATAAAATATCTCCGGGGCCTGATGATGTGGTACTGGTGAAAGGCTCACGCTCAATGAAAATGGAAGAGGTCTTCAAGGTTTAATGCTTTATCATCTGTTTTATCCACTCAGGGATTTTATCTTTGCTTTTAATGTTTTCCGCTACATTACTTTCCGCGCGGCGATGGCCTGCCTTACCGCATTCCTGTTAAGCTTGATCTTCGGGGGGCCGTTGATCAGGAAATTAAAAGCCCTCAAGGTGGGTGAAAAAATAAATAAGGCCGATAGCCAAAAGCTTGATGACCTGCACCGCCATAAGCAGAGCACCCCGACCATGGGCGGTATTCTTATACTTGGGGCGGTCGTAGTTTCTACCCTGCTTTGGGCGGATATTTCCAATCATTTTATCTGGATCGTTTTGTTTTCCACCCTCTGGCTGGGCCTGACCGGGTTTATGGATGACTATTTAAAACAGGTAAAGAAAAAGGCTGCCGGGTTAGCGCCTGTTCTTAAGTTGGCCAGCCAGGTTGCTCTCGGGCTTATTTTGGGGATTACCCTGATCATGATCAGCCGGGATAATGTCAAACTCGATATTCCTTTCTTAAAAGGGGCAGCCTTTGACCTGGATGGGCTGTATATTTTATTCGTGATCCTGGTAATTGCCGGCTCATCAAATGCCGTAAATCTTACCGACGGGTTGGACGGCCTGGCTACCGGTATCGTGGTAATGGTAGGCATTGCTTTTAGCGTACTCTGTTATGTCTCCGGCAATATCAACTTGAGTAATTACCTGTTGATCCCTTATATTAAGGGAGCCGGGGAGCTGACCATCTTTTGCGCCAGTATTATCGGAGCGGGGCTGGGTTTCCTGTGGTTTAACTGTTATCCGGCATCCATATTCATGGGGGATGTCGGGAGCCTGGCGTTAGGAGGGGCTATCGGTACGGTGGCATTATTGATCAAGAAGGAGGTGTTGCTTGTAATTGTCGGAGGGATATTTGTGCTGGAAGCGCTTTCGGTAATACTGCAGGTAGGCTCTTTCAAATTGACCAGGAAACGTATCTTCAGGATCGCACCCCTGCATCACCACTTCCAGTTCCTTAACTGGCCGGAGAATAAGGTGATCGTCAGGTTCTGGATCATTGCAGGGCTCCTTGCCTTGTTTACCCTGGTTACCTTAAAGATAAGGTAGCTGCCCCATAGTTTTCTAACATATGCGCAATATAAAATATTTCAAAGATAAGAGGGTTACTATCGTGGGGTTGGCCCGTTCAGGGCTTGCCTGCGCCAATCTTTTACATGGCCTGGGTGCATTTGTGCGGGTTACGGATATCAAGGATAACAGCCAGAGCAGGTCATATGCCTCCTCGCTTTTATCCAATGATATCCCGGTTGAACTGGGTAAGCATAGCGAGGCTTTTATCAAGGAGGCCGACCTGGTGGTTATTTCACCCGGGGTGCCGCCAGACAGCCAACCGGTCACCTGGGCCAAGGCATTTTCCCGGCCGGCCATAAGCGAAATTGAAGTAGCGGGGATGCTTTGTCCGGCACAGATCATTGCAGTAACCGGCTCAAATGGAAAGACCACGGTCACTACCTTGATCGGCAGGGCGCTGGATGCCTGCGGAAAGAAGGTTTTTGTGTGCGGTAATATCGGCAATCCTTTCAGCGGTGAAGTTGCCAAGATGCGGGAGGGGGATTTTGCGGTAGTGGAGGTAAGCTCTTTTCAGCTTGAGACGATCAGGGAATTTAAGCCGAAGATCGCCTTGATCATCAATATCAATCCCAACCATCTTGACCGCTATAATAATATGCGGGAGTATCTGGATGCCAAAAAGCGCATTTTTATGAACCAGGATAAGGATGATTTTTTGGTCTTGAATGCGCAGGACGCCTGTCTTTCGGGGTTGGAGAAAGAAGCAGCCGCAAAGGTGCTCTTTTTTTCCGGTGAGAATAGCTTGAACCCCAATCAAAGTGCCGTGCTCAAGGCGGGTGAGCTTCTGGGGCTTGACCGTCCGACAATACTTAAGGTTTTCAGTAACTTCAAAGGGCTTGAGCATCGCATGGAGGATGTGGCCGAGATCAATAAGGTAAGATTTATTAATGATTCCAAAGCTACCACCGCGGATTCGGCGATCTGGGCGATAAACAGTATTTCATCTCCGATTGTCCTTATTGCCGGAGGCAGGCATAAAGGGATTGATTACCGGGTGATCATTGAAGCAGCCAGGAATAAGGTTAAGCATGTGGTCCTGATCGGAGAGGCAAAGGAGAGGATCGCCGCCTGCCTCCAGGGAGAATTCCCCGTGGAGATGTCCGCCGGTTTAAAGGAGGCGGTAAACAAAACTTATGCCCTGGCTAAGCCGGGGGACAGTGTATTGTTCTCTCCTATGTGCTCAAGCTTTGATATGTTCAAGGATTATGAGGAGCGGGGGAGGGCCTTTAAGAAGATCGTGCTGGAGCTGGCCGGAAGGAATAGCCCGCATGGTTAGAAAGACGCGTATTAACCTGCTCACCGTTTCGGTTGTGCTTATTTGCGCCGGAATAGTGATGATCTATAGTTCCTCAAGCATTTATGCCTGGGAGAGGTATCAGGACAGTTTTTATTTTTTGAAAAGGCACCTTTCTTTTCTGGCCATCGGTATATTGTTTACCTTTCTGGCGATGGTTGTTGATCATCGTTTAATGAAGAAATATGCCCGGCCGCTGCTCTGGATAGCTTTTTTTCTGTTGATCCTGGTGCTTATCCCCGGCCTGGGCAGGGAGGTCTCCGGCGCAAGGCGCTGGTTCAGGTTCAAATTTATCAGTTTCCAGCCCGCGGAATTCGCAAACCTTGCGCTTATCATATACATAGCTGATTTTATCAGCCGTAAGCAGGATAAGATCAAATCTTTGTTTGAGGGGTTTATCCCTCCCATATCCGTTTTAGGGGTGATCTGCCTGCTTATCCTTATCCAGCCGGACCTGGGCACAACCATAACTCTAGCCAGTACCGTGCTGATCATGCTCTTTGTTGCCGGGGTAAGGGTGAGGTATATTTTAACTTTAATACTTTGCAGTTTGCCCGCGGTATATTTGCTGGTTTTTAGCGTTCCCTACCGCAGGGCGCGCATCATGGCTTTTTTAAACCCCTGGCTTGACCCTAAAGGAAGCGGGTTCCAGATCATCCAGTCGCAGGTCGCCATAGGCTCAGGCGGATTATTCGGGGTGGGCCTGGGCCATTCCAGGCAAAAGCTATTCTATCTGCCCGCGGCACACACGGATTTTATTTTTTCCATTATCGGCGAAGAGCTGGGCCTGCTGGGCACGCTGGGAATAATCGCATTATTTATGATCTTTATCCGGCAGGGGCTTAAGATCATTAAGAATGCCCAGGATAGATTCAGTTATTTTCTTAGCCTGGGCCTGGTTCTGATGATCTCATTTAAGGCGATCGTAAATATCGGGGTATCCTGCGGAGTATTTCCCACCAAGGGGCTGCCCTTGCCGTTTATCAGCTATGGAGGGTCTTCCCTGATATTCGATATGGTAAGCGTAGGGATATTGATCAATATTGCCCGTACCGGAGATTATCCTTAATATGCGCGTC
>JAHFFQ010000040.1:7964-10441 GCA_023247875.1 Candidatus Omnitrophota bacterium
GCGAGAGCAGAGGCGCTGGATTTCTTCAAGTTTAAAGAAGGTAAATTCAATATATTGATCGCCGGAGGCAGCCAGGGCTCACAGAAGATCAATATCGTTTCTTCCGCCGCGATAGCCTCTTTAAACCGGGGGGAGGAGCTGCAGGTGATCCATATTTCCGGTTTTGTGGATGTTTCCGGGTTTGAAGGGGTTTATTCCAGGGCAGGCATAACCCATAAACTCTTTGATTTTCTTTCCGCCATACAGTATGCTTATAGTTCAGCGGACCTGGTGATCTGCCGGGCGGGGGCGACGACCATCGCCGAGCTCCAAAAGTTTTGCCTTCCGGCATTATTGATTCCGTATCCATTTGCCTACAGCCACCAGCTGGGTAATGCCCGCGTACTGGAAGAGATCGGAGCAGCCAGAGTTATTCTTGACGCGGAGCTGACCACGGAAAAATTAAAAACCGTGCTGGAGAATCTGTTGGCCGGCCCTGAGAAATTAATATCAATGCGCCGCGCCTATGAGAAGCTCCAGGTTCCGGATGCCGCAGGATTGTTAGCCCAAGAGGTATTAAACTTAACCCAATGCGCAGGATAGTATTATTCATTTCGTTTCTTTTTATCCCGTTTTTTATTATTGCCGAAGCGCAGGATTGGAATATATTTAAAAGCACGCATTTTCTGGTTTATTACGATAAGGCCGGCCAGGAGCAGCTTGAGCGCCTGACGCAGAGGGCCGAAGAATATTATAATGCAATCACCGATGATTTTGGTTTTACGCGGTTTAATTTCTGGACCTGGGATGACCGCGCGAAGATCTATCTTTTTGACAGCCAGGAAGAATATATGAATGCGACAGGCACACCGGCTTGGTCAGGAGGCCAGGCTATGGCCTCCAGCAAGGTTATCCGGACTTTTATTACCGCACCGGATTTTTTGGAGAACATCCTTCCGCATGAAATGGGGCATATTATTTTCAGGGAGATGATGGGTTTTGATAATCCGGCGGTTCCCCTCTGGCTGGAAGAAGGGGTGGCAACTTACCAGGAGAAACAAAGAGCTCCCGGAGTAAAAAAATATTTAGCCGGCCGGATAAAAGATGGTTCTTTTATGGGTTTAAGCGGCCTTGAAAGCTTTGACCTGGCTAATTCTAAAGACAGGGAAAAGGTGGAATTGTTCTACCTGGAGTCTTACAGCCTGCTTAATTACCTGATCAGTGAGTTCGGCAAAGACAGGTTCGTGCTCTTCTGCCAGAATCTGCGGGACTATAAGGATCTAACCAGGGCTTTGGCGCTTACCTATTCTTTTTCAGGCCGGGAGGAGCTGGAAAGTTCCTGGAGGGCGCGTATCTTACAATGAAGAAATATTATCATTTCATAGGCATAGGCGGGATCGGGATGAGCGGGATCGCCAGCCTCTTGCTTAAGGGTGGTTTTAAGGTCAGCGGCTCCGACCTGAAAGCAAACCGGGTTACCGAGGAGCTTTCAAGATTGGGCTGCCGGATATTTATCGGGCATGATGCCAAAAATATAAATGGGCAGGAGGCAGTGGTTTATTCTTCAGCAATAAGAGGGGATAACCCGGAAATGCGTAAGGCTTTGGCCCTGGGAATACCCTTGATCAAAAGAGCCCAGGCCCTGGCGGATCTAATGCGGGAGAAGAGCGCTATAACCGTAGCCGGCAGCCATGGCAAAACCACCACTACTTCATTGATCTCTTATATGCTGATCGAGGCAGGGCTTTGCCCGACAGTGGCTATCGGCGGCATCCTTAAGAATATCGATACCAATGCCTGCCTGGGCAGCGGGGAATTCTTTGTCGCTGAAGCGGATGAATCAGATGGGTCATTCCTGCATTACCGGCCAAAATACTCAATTATAACCAATATCGACCATGAACATCTGGATTATTACCTTGATTTTGATAACCAGTTGTCAGCATTCAGGGATTTTATAAAACGCACCCGCAAAGGCGGTTGTGTCTTTGCCTGCGGGGATGACCCAAATCTTGTAAAACTGACGAAGGCCTCCGGCAGCCGGCATTTGTTTTTTGGACTGAAAAAGGGTGCGGATATTTACGCCAAGAATATGCTCTTAGGCGGGCTGTCGTCGGATTTTGACTGCTACCTTAAGCATAAATTCATCTCCCGTTTTCATCTGGCCCTGGGAGGAAGGCATAATATTTCCAATTCCCTGGCAGTGATCGGCCTGGGATTAGAGCTGGGTATTGAATTAAAGCATATCCGCAGGTGCCTCCAGGCCTATAAAGGGGCGGGCCGCAGATTAGAGATAAGGTTCCAGAGCGATAAATATCTGCTGATCGATGATTATGCCCATCATCCGACGGAGATAAAGGCCACGCTGGCAGCCCTTACCAATCTGAAGTCCAGGCGCAGGATCGTCATATTCCAGCCTCACCGCTATAGCCGCACGCAGCTGCTTTTGAATGAATTCGCGGGATCTTTTGACCAGGCAGATTACCTGATCATTACGG
>JAHFFQ010000160.1 GCA_023247875.1 Candidatus Omnitrophota bacterium
TGACGCAATCCGCCGAGCCTGCAAAAAACTAAAAACCATTGATTTATCCGGCTGTATCATATATTCCACTTGCGAGCCATGCCCGATGTGCTTTTCCGCCTGTCATTGGGCGGGGATCAGCCGTATTGTTTTCGGCTGCGGGATAAAGGATGCCAGGGATTTCGGTTTTAGCGAGTTGGAGGTTTCCTGCCTCAAGATGAAGCGATTAGGCGTAAGCCCTGTTAAAATACTGGCGGGGGTATTGGCGCAGGAGAGCCGGGAGCTTTTTTGTCTCTGGCAGAAGCAGCCCGCCAGCCGCGCTTATTAAATTTCCCGGAGAGCCTTGTAGTTTCCGGATACTTATGTTATTATGCCGCCAAAGGAGAGGTTATGTATCAGGTAGAGATAACGCATAATCAGGGTCTCAATTTTACCGCTAAAGCGGGTGAAGGTGAGTTTGTTATCGATGCCAAAGGCAAGGAGTTTGGGCCGTTGGATGCCTTCCTGGCGGCATTAGGCAGCTGTATCGGAGTGTATATCCGTAAATACGCCGAAGGAACAAAGCTGGACTTATCTAATTTTAAGGTAAAGGTTTCCGCTGAGCTTTCTAAGGAGCCACCCATTTCTTTCAGGCAGGTATTTGTTACCATAGATTTAAAGGCCTGCCAACTGGATGAGCGCAGGCAAAAGGCATTGGCAGAATTCATCAAGAATTGCCCGGTGCATAATACCATTAAGGGCTCGCCGCAGGTTGAATTCAAAATATCATCCCGCCTGTCCAGTAGACCGGGGGCTTTACCCGTGAAGGAATGCGAATGATATGCTTCGGCGGGATGTCACTGGATGTCCGTGGTCAATGGTATCAGCGGGATGATCCCGCCAAAGGCGGGATCTATTCAGGTACCACGGAGTTTTTAAGCGGAGTTCCATGCTAGAGTTAAGGATCAGGCAAAAACATAATGTCGTCATACTGGACCTGGCCGGCCGCATTGATGTGGATTCGGCTAATCTCGTTGAGGTGGTCGGCCAGTGCCTGCGCGACGGGTATCTTGATATTCTCTGCAACCTTGAGGATGTTGAAGGCATTGATTATATGGGTATTTCGGTTGTCGCCATTGCCTATAAAGAGGCGGTGAATAACGACGGAAGGATGAAATTCGCCAATTGCCCCAGCCACCTCAAGGGGGTTTTCGCGGTTTCCGGGATGGACAGGACGATAGAGTTCTACGCCTCGGAGGAGCTGGCGCTGAATAGCTTTAAAGAGGATAAGGCCATTGAGAATATCAAGAAGATGCAGCTGCGCCGCAGGTTTAAGCGCCTGCCCATTGACCTAAAGGTTGAATTAAAATCCAAGCATGAGAAATCGCCGCAGTGCCTTAAGCTGGACATACTTAATTTGAGCGCGGTAGGGGCCTTTATTTTCGGCTGCGATAAATTTAAGCTCGGGGATGAAGTGATACTCAAGATGAAGCTTGCGCCAAAGCAAGAGGAGCTTGACCTTGAGGCAAAGGTGGTCTGGGTTCCCGATAAAGAAGTGCAACCGCATGAGTATCCGGGAATAGGGGTGGAGTTCCACAATATTCCCGCCGGTGACCAGCAGAAACTGATCGTCTTTATTGAGCGCAATCTTTCTTTTACCTCTTCGGATTAAGGAGGCAGTCCAACAAGTGAAGAAAGCATTTACCCTTATTGAAATAATCATAGTCATAATCATCGTAGGGATACTGGCGGCGTTGGGGATTAGCCAGTATTCTATTATAGTCGAGAGGGGAAGAATTACTGAAGCTAAAACCCGCTTAGGCACTATGCGCCAGCTTGCCCAGGAATATTACCTGAATAATGGCACCGTGACCGGAATAACGAATGCCGATGTGGGGGTGGTTCAGGCGTGTAGTTCAAGCAGTTTCTTTAGTTACTATGTCATGCAGGATTGTTGTAATCGAGTGCTCCTTCGCGCAGACAGATGCACAAGCGGTGGAAAGCCGCCCGTTGCCTCAAGGCCGTATGTTTACTATATCGAGTATTTTCCAGCCAATGGCTATACCGATTGGAGATGCCAATGGAGTGATAATTGGTCGAACTGCCCTGAGCTTTTATGAAGCCCGCTTTTTCTATCCTATCTCATTGCCACGCTTAAGTTTTTATCCCTAAAATCATTTGCCTGGGTACGCCTTGTGTGGTATCATATTTAGTTAATAATTCTAAAGACAGAGAGGAGAAAAGAGATGGACTGGAAGGTTTTTCTGGCTACCTTTGGAGCGGTATTTTTCGCGGAATTAGCGGATAAGACCCAGCTGGTGGGTATCGGCATGGCAGCCAAGAGCGGCAGGCCGGTATCGGTGTGGCTGGGCTCGGTAAGCGCCTATATCATCGTTACGGTGATCTCGGTTTTTGTGGGAGCAGTGATGGCTAAATTCATTAAACCAGAACTGATCCGCTATATCGGCGCTTCCCTGTTTATCGTTATCGGGGCTTTAATGCTGCTTAAGGTAATTTAAGGGGGTACTATGTCCTCGCTAAAAAAGTATCTTTATAATCTGGTTACCGGCAGGATAAAAGGGCTGTTGCCTGCTTTTTTAAGGGCGGTTTTATCCGGGCTTTCCCTGGTTTACGGCCTGGCAGTGATCATTTTGGCTTTTATTTACAGGTTAAGGCCGGTGCGGCTGAATGCCAGGGTGATCAGCGTAGGCAATATTACCCTCGGCGGCACAGGTAAGACCACTTTGGTGGAGTATCTTTGCGCTAAACTCGGTTCCTCGGGCAAGAAAATAGCGGTGTTAAG
>JAHFFQ010000041.1 GCA_023247875.1 Candidatus Omnitrophota bacterium
TTAGCTATTGCCTGATTGGGAATATAATACAGGTCGCACTGCGGGTCCTTCTCCTCCTGGTTTATCGTGGGAGGAAGAATATTCTTCTCAAAGATCATCGAAGCAACGGTCATCTCAATGGCGTTCGCCGCGGCCAACGGGTGGCCGATCATGGATTTGAATGAACTGATCGGCAGTTTGTAGGCATAATCCCCGAAGATCGCCTTATAAGCCGTGCTTTCAAAAATATCATTCATACGGGTGGAAGAACCGTGGGCGTTGATATAATCGATCTCGGAAGGATTAACCCCGGAGTCCTTTAAAGCCAAACCGATACAGGTCTCCATAGCCCGTCCGTCAGAGGGAAGGTCGGTCATATGAAAAGCATTGCAGCTGGTGCCAAACCCTAAGACCTCGCAATAGATGCGTGCGTTGCGCTTTAAGGCGTGATTTAATTCCTCAAGCACCAGTATCCCGGCGCCTTCAGCCAGGACAAAACCATCCCTCTTGTTGTCAAAGGGACGGCTTGCTTTTTGCGGCTGGTCATTGCGCACGGACAAAACATTGACCACATCAAACGCGCCGAAGGTGATCGGGGTAAGCGGAGCTTCTGCCGCACCGCAGATCATTACATCCTGCTCGCCGTCCTGGATTGACTCCAGCCCAAAACCCAGCGAGTCTGTCCCGGCAGTGCATCCGGTAGAAATGGTATTACAGATCCCTTTTAAGCCATAGCGGCTGCTTAGCTCAATTGAAGGGGTGTTAAACATGGACGCGTCATAAAGATCCGGCCGCACCAAAGCCGGATTGATCGGCTTCTTGCCGTCTTCGGTAACTAAGGCAAATTCCTCCTCCATATATTTTGTCCCGCATATAGCATTAGCCAGGCAGACCCCTATCCTTTCGGTATCCTCTTTAGAAAAATTTATCCCGCTGTCATCAATGGCCATTTTACCCGCGGCTACCCCGAACTGCACATAACGGTCCATGCGCATGGCCTCTTCATGATCCAGTCCCAATTTAAAAGGGTCAAAATCCCTGACCTCACCGGCGATCTTGGTATTAAATACCGAGACATCAAAACCATCGACCAGCCTTATCCCGGACTTACCGCCTGACATACCCTCCCAGGCATTCTTTTTCCCGATGCCATTGGGAGAAATCACTCCTATGCCGGTAATCACCACTCTGCGCTTATTCATAAACTATTTCTTCTCCTCTACTCTGGTAACTTTAAAAATTATATTTCCTCCGTCAGGGCAAGTTACCGTATCAACGGAATTGGGGTCAGGCATAAAGAAAAATTTCGCCCCAAAATTCAAGGCGAACAAAGCCGGAAAGGCGGTATGGAACGCTGCCCCGCAAAAACCCGGGATACATTTCAATCCTGTGGTTTCCCATTTATCCCCCACCTTATAACCGAAAGTGCATTTCCCTTTTGCCTTGACTACTTCAATGATCATCTTCTTGGGATTAGGCCCTTTATGCTCCGGATCGCGCGGTACAAATTCGACCTTACCCTCTTTATCCAGGATCTCGGCTTTAAATTCCAGCTTTCCTCCGTCAGGACAGGTGACCAGTAAAGAGCGTTGATTATCGCGGAACCCGAACTTCGCTCCGAAACTTAAAGCATAGATCACCGGGAAAAGCGCATGCGCCAGGCCTAAGCAAAAATGCTTCGGCGGATGCGTAAAATCTTCAAGTATGATCTCCTCCCCTGCCTTATAGCCGTGATAGCACTCACCGAAAACACCGGTGACGGTAAGCTTTAATCTGGGAAAGGGGGTTTTAACTTCATCCATATTTTAAACCAGCTCCTTGGTATTCTTGATTAAATCATCCTTAGCGTAAAACCGGTTATTCTTTTCTACGGAATGCACCAAATCCACTAAAATTTTATTCAAAGGCGCTTGTATATTATGCTCCTCGGCCAGGCGCACAAACTCGCCATTAATATAATCTATCTCCGAAAGCCTGCCGCGCATAATGCTTTGTAATATTGAGCCGTACAGCGGTTCTTTGCTTAAACCCTGCATGATCCCCGAAAAAACGCGGGCAGCATCTGTTGCCGGCATAGAGGTGAGCCTAGTGATATTCTCTACCGGAAAACCTGGTAGAGAAACCAAACTTATCCCAGCTTTGTCAATGATCCGCAGGCCCTCCCTCCATATGGCAATGCTGATCCGGCTGATATCAAGATCACTAAAGACCTCCTGCATGCTCTTGCCGAGGACAGCGGGAAGGCAATTGTTGGCATTCGTAAAGATCTTCAGATATTTCATCCCTTTTATCTCTTCGCTGATCACCGTCGGGAATGCCTTATTTAAGGCCTCTCTCACGGATACCGGGGATTCGGCACCCAACACCCAACTGCCTTCAAAATTATGCACTACCTTGCCCGGCTCCAGATAAGTGGCGCCGAACATGACAATACTGCTGATGATCCTCTCCCGGTCAAGGTATTTGGCAGCCAGGTTATCCGCCTGCACCCCGTTCTGGGTAGTCAATAGCAGGGAATTACGCAGAAGATAAGAATTGTCCTGCAGCGCAGAATCAATATCCTGCGTCTTGGTGGTTAATATCGCCAGATCCGGGATATAGTTTAGGGTATCGGAGATGTCAACGTGCACCAGAAAATTGCCCCTTGCCCCGGAGATAGCCAGGCCGTTTTCTTTGATCGGCCTGGCCGCTGAACTGTGGCCGACCAGGGTTACCTCTTCGCCTTTTTCCTTAAGATATCCGGCGGCCAGGCACCCTATGGCCCCTGCGCCGATAACCGCGATACGCATTATGAGTTCTTTTCTTTGGGAAAGCCGTATTTCCTGTAGTCAAAGCCATTCTGCTCCAGAAGGCGGACCATCATGCTGTAGAAAGGCGAAGGTACATCGGAAAAAAAGGCTCCCACCACATCCTGCTCCTCTACGCAAGAAGCGTTACGCTTTCCGGCATTCTCCTCAGCAACCCTAGTAACCACGCTTTCGGTGATCCGACGGTGAAAGACGGGAATTTTAGAAACTAACGCCTTAAACTTCTTCTCTGTATCGAGATCCCAATTCATATGTATTGTGCTCTTGGTATGAAAATATAGTAAAATTTTACTATATCAATTTTATTAAGTATCGGGCTTTTTGTCAAGCAGAAAATATTCATTCCCAAGGAGAGTTAAGCAGCGATTCGAGGAAAGACTCCTCTGCTTTAAGCAGCCGAAGGTTATGCTCTAATATACGCGATAATGCGGGTGTTTTTTGCAACTCTTTTGTTCTGGCCATCCTCTCCATTCCCTTAGAGAGTTTTCCGAGCATGCTTAAACGCCCGCGCAGCCTGCGCCTGGCTGAAGCGGGTTTCAAGTAATGCAAAAAGTATAAGCTAAGGTCCAGGCTGAATTGCGGCCTCTTAATGACCAGCAGGCTTTTATTCAATAACTCCTCGAAACGTGTCTTCCCCCGCGGGGTAAGGGAATAAACAAAACGCTCCGGCCGCCTGCCTAGTTTAGCCGGCCGCCTGGTAAGCAACCCCTTTTTCTCCAGGACTTTTAAAGGATAGTAGATTGATTTTAATTCGACGCCGGCGAAGAGGGAAAGTATCCGGCGGACATTGGTCTTGATCTCGTAGCCGTGTTTGGGGCTTTGACGCAGCAGACCTAATAGGATAAGCTCCTGCTCGATCATCCGGTAACACCCATAGACCTGAACTTCTTATATCTTAACTCAAGCAGCTTTTCCGGGCTCAAGGCATCCAGCTCCTTGAGGTTCCTTAAGATCGCTTCCTTAATGCTTTGACCGCTCTTCTGCGGGTCGCGATGCGCACCGCCGAAAGGTTCAGGGATAATCTCATCGATGATCCCCATCTTCAAAAGATCCTGGCCGGTTAATTTCAAGACCTCCGCTGCCTGAGGGGCCTTAGTCCCATCCTTCCAGAGGATCGCAGCACACCCTTCGGGTGATATAACCGAATAATAAGAATTTTCCATGACCGCCACCCGGTCAGCCACCCCTACACCCAAAGCCCCACCTGAGCCGCCCTCTCCTATGACAATAGAAACAATCGGAGTGGCGATACTCATCATTTCCCTTAAGTTAAGCGCGATGGCCTGGGATTGGCCTCGCTCTTCCGCACCGATACCGGGATAAGCGCCGGGGGTATCAATAAAAACTACGACAGGCAATCCAAATTCCTCGGCCAACTGCATAAGGCGTAAGGCCTTACGGTAACCTTCAGGATGGGCGCAGCCAAAATTACGTTTTAAGTTCTCCTTGGTATCCCTTCCCTTCTGGTGCCCCATGACAAGGAGTTTCTTCTTTTCTATTTTAGCCAGGCCGCAGACCAGGGCTTTGTCATCGCCGAAGAGCCGGTCTCCGTGCAGCTCCACAAAATCCGACATGATCATATTGATATAGTCCAAGGTATAGGGTCTTTGCTGATGGCGGGCAAGCTGCACCCTCTGCCAGGGGGTAAGATTGACGTAAGTATCTTTTCTTAAATGCTCAAGCCTGTCTTCGAGCTTTTTTACTTCGGAGGAAAGATCGATCTTCTTCTCGGAGATGAAGGATTTCAACTCCTGGATCTTTTTCTCAAGCTCAATAATGGGTTTTTCAAAATCAGGGCCGGCCATTTAATGACGGATGCTCCTTATTTAGTCTACGACAGTTACCTCTGTGCCGACGGGAACAATGGTGTAAAGCTCCTCCACCTCGGGATTGCTTAAGCGTACGCAGCCCTGGGTCACCTGCTTACCTAATTCTTTGGGCTCGGTAGTCCCGTGAATACCATAGCCGGCCAGGTCAAAGCCCATCCAGCGCGTGCCCAAAACGTTCTCGGTGCTTCCCGGAGGTACAACCGCCCCTGCCTTAAACCAGGTAGGATTAACAAGTTTATTGGTAATCTTGAATGTGCCGACGGGAGTACAATTATTCTTGCCCGTAGATACAATATATGTCTTGATTATCTCTTCATCGCTCTTAAGCAGCAAAGTATTCTGGGACTTATCCACCAGGATGCTAAAAGGGGCGTTCCAGATCTTTATTTTGCGTCCGGGGATTATTAACGAATCGCCGATATTATTGCTTTTCATAATAAGCTCTACGGTGGTTTTATATTGACGGGCGATCTTAGCGAGTGAATCTCCGGGTTTTACCTGGTAGGTTATACTTTTGGGAGTGATTGCCGGGGAAAATAACAATTTGATGCTCATCTCTTCGGCCCTCCGCTGCCAGGCAGCTACCTCTGGAGACCCGGGAAAATCATTCACCAGCTTCTGATAAAGATCCTTGGCCTCAAGCAGGTTTCCTTTGGCCTCAAGAGCACGCGCCTGGTTAAGGAGGCTATGCATAGACAGGCGGTTAGCCGGATTAATCCTGGCGCCTCCCTTTCTGATTCCAAAAAGGATAAAAACTCCGCCTATTACTACTGCCAAAACCGCTATGGCCAAAATTCTTTTATTCACAAGTTCCTCCTTAAGCTCTTATTCAGAGAAATCCCTGCGAGCATCGCGAGCAGGGACCTCCCTTAAATTTTTATCTTATCTGTAGAATACCAAGGCAATAGCAATACCTAAAAACAGACCCATAATCACTTCTATGGGGGTATGGCCTATCAGTTCGCGCAGGCGCAACTCCTGGATCTTGCCCTGCCAGTAAATATCCTCCATAATCTTATTTAAAATCCCGGCCTGTTTGCCTGTTGAACGGCGCACCCCTTGAGCGTCAAACATGACCACAATGGCAAAAGCAAAAGCCAGGGCAAAATAAACGCTGTCAAAACCGCATTCCAGGCCAATACTGGTTGCCAGGCAGGCTGCGCCGGCAGCATGCGTAGAAGGCATCCCTCCGCTGCCGATAAAAAGGCGAAAATCAAATTTCTTCAAGCGGAAAACACCCAGAACCACCTTGATCGTCTGGGCGATCAGCCAGGCCGAAACAGTAGCCATCAAAATCTTGTTCCTATATACCTCTACAAAGAAATCTCTCATTTTCACGGAGCAGGGATAACTTCAATCCTGGTTTTTATGGTTGGCTTGCCGTCCTTGAGCAAATAACCGCGGTTCCCCTCTATATTCAAAGCGGGCATCCTGCGTTTCCCGGCTTTTAGCTGCTCATTTTCCAGATAAAGGCGCTTACGGCTGTCAATAAGCGCCCGATTTTCCGCCTTTAATATGGAAAGTCTGGCCTTTATATTCCCATTTTCCCGAAATAGGCGGTTAATCCTGTTCTTGCCAGCCCTTAAATAATCTTTAAGGGTCCTGTTTTTCAGGACTAGTTGCTCTTTAAGTTCTTTCTCTTTCCTCAACTCCTGCAATAAGTTTTGCTTCTCTTGAGTCAACCCTGCAACCTCTCCCTGGGCCTGAAGCAAGCTGTTTTGAAGGTTAAGCCTTAGCTTTAATTCATTCACATAAATGACCATGCTAAAGGCAGCAATAACCAGCAATAAGATAAGCGCTATATTTTTAACAACCCCCTTATTCATAAGCTAATATTATATAGTCCGGTGCCCAAAAAGCAAGCTATTTTCTCCTTAAAATAAGTTAGATTATCCGGCCTGTTGCGTCTATTGTCTTAAAAGCCTGTCTTTTCGGCAGGCAAGGAGGGATAGTGATCGCCAAAACCTATAGTTTCGGCCTCCTGGGCCTGGAGGCTTATCCGGTGGAGATAGAGATCGATGCCGCAAACGGACTTCCCGCGGTAACCCTGGTAGGCCTGGCAGACACGGCGATCAAAGAAAGTAAAGAGAGGGTGCGCTCCGCGATCAAGAATTCCGGGTTCCAGTGGCCCAGCCAAAGGATAACCGTCAATCTTGCTCCCTCCGATATCAAGAAGGAAGGGGCTTGTTTTGACCTGGCCATTGCCCTTGGGATCCTGGCGGCAACCGGACAGATCAATGGCGCTGCGCTTAAAGATTATTATCTTCTGGGAGAATTATCCCTTAATGGAGAGCTGAGGCCGGTACATGGAGTCTTGGCCATAAGCCTAACCCTGGTTAATCTGCAGGTAAAGAACCTGCTGCTTCCGGAAGAAAACAGCCATGAGGCCGGGATTATACCGGAGATATCTGCCTGGCCGCTAAGAAACTTAAAAGAAGCTGTGCAATTTTTAGCCGATCCCGGCCTTAAGCAACCCTTCAAATCAACGCTTGACCAAATAACACGGAATAATGCGGATTACCCGGTGGATTTCTCCGAAGTCAAAGGCCAGTATTTTGCCAAAAGGGCCATTGAGGTGGCTGTATCAGGCGGGCACAATATCCTGATGATCGGGCCTCCGGGAAGCGGGAAAACCATGCTTGCCAAAAGGATCCCCACGATCATGCCGGAGCTGACGCTAAAGGAAGCCCTGGAAGTAACCAGGATACACTCCGTGGCAGGCACACTTTTAAAAAATGAGCTTTTTATCGGAACGCGGCCATTCCGCTCTCCTCATCATAGCATTTCGGATATTGCTTTAATCGGCGGCGGGTCAATCCCTGTGCCGGGAGAAATAAGCTTAGCGCATCAGGGGGTGCTTTTTTTGGATGAACTGCCGGAATTCCGTCGCGACGCCCTAGAGGCGCTGCGGCAGCCGTTAGAAGACGGTTCAATACGCGTATCGCGCATATTAAAATCAGTTGTATTTCCCGCTTCTTCTGTCTTAGTGGCTGCGATGAATCCCTGTCCCTGCGGATATTACACTGATCCCAAGAAATCCTGCCGGTGCAATACTACAAAAATTCAAGATTATATGAGCAAGATATCCGGTCCGCTGTTGGACAGGATTGATATTCATATTGAGTTACCTTCAATAAAATATAAGGAATTAAGCGATTCCAGGGAAGCTGAATTATCCGCCACCATTAAGGCGCGGGTGGAGAAGGCGCGGGCGATACAAAGAGGGCGCCTTAAAAACGAAGGGATCTTGTACAATGCCCAGATGAATACAAAGCTAGTCAGAAAATATTGCTTATTGCAAAGTGAAGCTAAAGATTTATTAAGGTTGGCGATGACGGAACTGGGGTTTTCGGCGCGGGCTTACGATAAAATCATGAAGGTCTCACGGACTATAGCTGATCTAGACAATAAAACTGCGATACATGCTCATCACATCTCAGAGGCGATTCAATACAGGAGCCTGGATAAGCATTGGTAGCTATACTATTTCCTGCAGGACTTAAGTTCCTTCAAAAACTCCGGGCTTACTTCGAACCCCAACGCTATAGCCTTATTACAATGCTTAATGGCTGCATCATATTTTTTATCATAAAAATAGGAGACTGATAGATTCATATGGGCTAAAGCTGATTTTGGGTCAATTGCTATTGCTTTTTCTCCATAAAGTATTGCTTCCTGAAAGTTACCTAAATTGCCATACGCACTGCAGAGACCGGTGTATGCCTGGACATCATTATTTTTAATTTTAATTACTTTCTTGCAAATATTTATTACTTCAAGAGGGTGCCCTGTTAACCCATATATGTCAGAAAGCAAATAGTAAGCTTTCAGATAACCAGGATTAATCTGTAAAGTCTTATTAATTAATTTAATTGCTTCATTATAATTTCCCTTGACGGCGTATAAACCCCCTAGATTAAAATAGGCTTCATAATAACTTTGATCGATACTTAAGGTTGTCACGAAATCAGCGTAAGCTTTGGCATACTCTTTCCTTGCTAAATATTCTGCTCCGCGGCTATTGTGCGCTGTTGCAATACCAGGATACTTATTTAAAACATCGTTCCATAATGTAATGCTGTCTTTCCATACCTTGCATCTATCCCATGTCAATACAGCCAGGGTTCCTATCACTATTATAGAAATGCCAAAGATAACCGAACGGAGAAAACGCACATTGTGGACACATGCAGTATTTGTCCTCCTTAAGGCCCAAATAAAACCCTCGCTTACTATATATAATAATCCTATGCTAGCTACATATACGTAACGATCATTAGATCCCCAGGAAGACCTTGACGGCACCAACGGAAGAACAGGCAAAAGACAAATCAGGAAGAATAGACTGCCAAAGATTATCTTTTTGGTGTATTTGGCTGAAAGAAATATCAATACCAACAAAGTTGCCATAATAAATGGGGCAGCCAAGAATAGAAAATTAAAAGTTTCATATTCGGGATATAGAATTGAAAGCTTAACTGGCAATATTATCTTTGTTGCATAGAATATTATGCTAAAAATCGTATTATACAAACCATCTAACAAGAAAACCGTTATGTTTTGTACTTGAATATCCCCTGCGGAGATTCTAGCCAGGTATGCAATAACCAAGAATATGCCAGATACCGCTAAAAAAGGAATCTTCTTTGCTAATTCTTTCTTATTAAAACTGCCATTAAGAAAATAATCTAAAAGTAGCAGTATCAAAGGAAGCACGACTGCCATAGCTTTTGATAAAAGAGACAGGATGAACAGGGCGACCGCAAGGAGATAATACTTCATACCTCTGCCTCTTTTGTAATAAAGATAGCAAACTAAACTGCCCAAAAAGAATAAAGTATATAATACATCCCTCCTTTCGGAAATCCACGCCACTGACTCTACATGTACGGGATGAATACCAAAAATGACAGCCGTTAAGAAAGAAACTGGTATATTGCTGGTTAGTAAGAGGATGATCCAGAAAACAAGTGCGGCGTTGCAAAGGTGCAGTAACAAATTGTTAAGATGGTAAACAAAAGGATTGTAATGGAAGAAAGAATATTCGATCATATAAGAAAGGAGGCTTAAAGGATGGTAATTAGTTTCATGAAAGGAAGAAAACACGTTTTGTATGCCGGAAAGGGATGAGTTCTTGATCATTGCATTTTCAGTAACATACCGATCATCATCCCAATTTACAAAACCATTTTTAAGAGAAGGAAAAAAGGCTATGGAGACAATAATAAAGATTAAACATAAAGGCAACGCTAACTTCAGCTTATTCATATCTCACCTGTAGATATATGCAGCAGAATCACTCTGGATTATTTTGAATTATATCACAAATTGAACGCTACAAATATAACTTTGCAGTATGTCCAAAGTTATGCACCGCTGCCCCTGCGGATATTATACCGGCCCAACAAAAATCTTAGGTAGAGAGGAAAATAAGCTGCTTAAAATGGCGATGGCTGAGTTTGATCTTAGCGCTCGCGCATATGATAAGATATTAAAGGTCTTCCGGAAGCGATGTAATACAGGGGCTTGGATAGGCTGCTATGGATATAACCTATCCCGTTGCAGGCGCGGGGTAGTTGGCCATTTTTTTCGATATGGCTGTAGCAGCTTTAAAAAATTAGGATCTACCTGATTTCCCAGTTCAACTACCTTATCGCAATGCCTTATTGCCAAATCATATTTTTCCTGTTTATAATAGAAAACAGATAAGTTA
>JAHFFQ010000161.1 GCA_023247875.1 Candidatus Omnitrophota bacterium
TATTAGTTTTTGTGTCAGCGGTCTTGATGCTAGCGGCATTATCCGGTTGCGGCAAGAAACAGGAGATGGAGGAGTTGCAGCCCATTACCATGGAATCTTTAAGCGTGCCAGCCGCCCCTGCGCAGCCTGCCGCGGATTTAAGGTCCGGTGAAGCTAAGGCTCCGGTTGTCCCGGTGGCTGCTGTTGCGTCGAAGGAAGCAATGCCATTGCCTCCGCAGGGCCCTTATAAGCCGACAGGTATTGAGATTCAAACTGCTTTAGAGCACGCGGGTTTCTATGCCGGAAAAATCGACGGAAAGATCGGCCCCAAGAGCAAGCAGGCGATCGAAGATTTTCAGAAGGCCAACGGCCTGAAGGTTGACGGTAAGGTCGGCCCCAAGACCTGGGGGGCGTTAAGCAAGCATTTGACCGCAGCCGCCGAACCGGCTAAAAGATAAGCGAAGGATATTTACTGTTTTGATTAAAGAAGATCCCGGCAATTATGCTGGGATTTTCTTTTTGCGGTGCTATAATATAATCCGATATGAAAGAATTCCCGCGTAATTTTCTTTGGGGCGCAGCTACTTCGGCGCATCAGGTGGAGGGCAACAATATCCACAATGACTGGTGGCTGGCTGAGGAAGCGGCTGACATAAAAGAGGCCTCAGGCCGGGCCTGCTGCCATTATGAGCTTTATGGTGAAGATTTCGCGATAGCCGGCCAGCTAAACCATAATTGCCACAGGTTTTCCATAGAATGGAGCCGCGTTGAGCCGCAGGAGGGTAATTTTGACCCGCTGGAGATCGAGCATTACCGTAAGGTTATCGCCGAGCTTAAAAGCCGGGGTATAGAGCCGGTAGTCACCCTGCACCATTTTACCAATCCTGCGTGGTTTAGTCAAAAAGGCGGGTGGGTAAACTCCGGGTTGCAAAAATATTTCCTGCGTTTTGTAGAGAGAATAGTCAAAGAGTTTGCCGGCGAGATAAGGTTCTGGATAACCATCAATGAACCACTGGTTTATTCTTCACACGCGTATCTTTTGGGTGCCTGGCCTCCTAAAAAGCGGTCTTTATTTGAAACCGCCAGGGTAACCTTTAGCATGGCCCAGGCACACATCAAGGCCTATCGCCTGATCCATAAGATTTACAGGGAAAGCTCCCTTGATAAGCCCATGGTTTCTATTGCCTCAAACCTGCAGGCATTCGAACTCTGCAAGGCCACCCTGAAAAACAGGCTCTCTGTTTATCTGCGGCACAAATTATATAATCTTTATCTTATCGACGAGCTTTTCCGCAGGAAAACCCTGGATTATATCGGGATCAATTATTACGGCAGGAACCTGGTTGATGTGGAGAGCTGGGGCTTAAGGCATTTGCTGCTGGATACCTGTAAATACAACCACCATCCCTTAAGGAAGAATTCCCTTGGTTGGGATATTTACCCCGAAGGCCTGTATAAGCTCCTCCTTGCCGTTAAAAAATATAACCTGCCCGTATTGATTACCGAGAATGGTATATGCACCGAAGATGATGATTTAAGATGGGATTATATCCGCGAGCACCTGTTCCAGATACTCAAGGCCATGCAGGAAGGTGTTCCTGTTATAGGGTATATTTACTGGTCACTGATCGATAATTTTGAATGGGATAAGGGTTTTAGCCCCCGTTTCGGACTGGTGCATATAGATTATGGGAATCAGAAGCGTTCGGTCCGGCAAAGCGCAAAGAAGCTTGCCCAGGTAGCCGCAAGCGGGATAATTTAATTTTAATATGGATATCAAAGACAAAGAGTTCATCATCAAAGAGATGCCATTCTTCTCCGGGCTTACCAAAGAGGAATTGGCAGTAATTTGCCAAGCAAGCGAAATTACCGATTACCGTAAGGGAGAGATTATTTATGGTGAGGGCTCGGCCCCAAGCGCATTTTATTGCATTATCTCAGGCAGGGTTGAGATTTATACCGCGGATAGCGCAGGGGTTCGTCTGACTCTGGAGTACCTGCACCGCGGAAAATATTTCGGGATCATTTCCCTGCTTACAGGGGAGCCGCACTCGGTAACCAGCGAGGGGATCAATGATTGCAGGATCTTGGTGATTAAAAAGGATGATTTTGACCTTGTGTTGAAAAAGATCCCGCGCCTGGCTATTGATTTAAGCCGCACCTTAAGCCGCCGGCTCAAACGCAAAGATATACACCAGAAGAAGATCTTTGAAAGCACGGTCATCTCGGTTTTCAGCTCCTATGCCCACGCGGGTAAGACCGTCTACGCCTTGAATCTGGCTTTAAGCCTTAACCTGCAGGCGCATAAATCAGTGATCATCTTAGATATCTTACCCAGGGAAAAGACGCATACCCTGCCGCAGAGGCTGGAGATCGAAGAGCCGCCTATATTTGATCTATCTTCGGGTTCCAACATTTATGAACTGCCTAAAGATTTTATTTGTAAGAGTAAATTCGGCGTTGACCTGTTCTGTTTTTATTATCAGGAGGATGATGCCTGCTTAAAAAGGCTGATCGAGATATTAAGCCTCCTCGTAAATGATTACCACTATATCCTTCTGGACCTTCCTGCGGCCATGGACCGGGCGATCATCAGCATGCTCAACCAGTCGGATCTTATCCACATCTTAAGCAGCCCGGACCAGGTTGACCTGAAGCGTACCAATAACCTGATCAACCGGCTTAAAAAGGATTACAATTTTGACCCGCAGAAGATAAAGACCATTATCAATGAATACA
>JAHFFQ010000162.1 GCA_023247875.1 Candidatus Omnitrophota bacterium
CGGTAAAAAGATAGCTGCCTACTTTAAAGATCTTTATTTTTGGATAAAGCCTGTCTACAAAATCCATAGCGCCTTCCAGGTTATCCACGTCTAGGGCAAGGATAATTTGCGCTTGGCGCTGGGCGGCAGGTTTCCTTAACTTTAGCATGCCTTTAAACTTCCGATAAGACCGCTTAAATCCCGCATATTATTATCCGCCATATAATCTTTGAGGCCGCGGATAATTTCAATTGTTGCCCGGGGGTTGACAAAGTTCACCGTTCCTGTGCTTATGGCTGTAGCTCCGGCAATAAAAAATTCCAAGGCACTTTGAGTATCTATTATACCACCCATGCCGATAATGGGAATCTTAATTTTATTATACGTTTCCCAGATCATCTTTACCGCCACCGGCCTGATCGCCGGGCCGCTTAAACCTCCGGACCAGGAGCCTATTTTAGGGGTACGCTTCTCTACATCTATGCTCATGCCGCCAAGGGTGTTGATTAAAGCCACTGCATCGCTTCCCGCTCTTTCGGCAGCCAGGGCGATTTCGGCGAGGGAAGTCACATTAGGAGAGAGTTTGGTAATCAGGCATTTCTGCGTTGCCTTGCGCACCGCGCTTACCAATGCAAAGGTATCCTCGGCATCCTGGGCGATCAACTTATCTTTGTGCAAATTAGGGCATGAAATATTCAACTCCAGCGCGGATACTTCCCTTATTTTATCCAGTTGCCCGGCTAAGATGCTGAATTCTCCCGGATCATCGACGCTGGAGATGCTCACAATAACCGGGACCCCCAACTTCTTTAAAAAAGGGAGCTTTTCCTTGATAAATTTATCTATACCGGGATTCTCCAGGCCGATAGAATTCAGCATGCCGGCGGGGGTTTCGCAGGTACGCGGAGGAAGGTTGCCTGTTCGCGGCTTAATGGTAATGGTTTTGGTGACAATAGCGCCAAGTTTCTTGAGATCAATAAAATCCTTAAACTCCTCGGCATAGCCGAATGTGCCGGAGGCAACCATTACCGGGTTCTTTAAATCAAGCTTTCCTATTCTTACGCCTAGATCAGGTTTAGTCTGTTTTACCAATTAAGCTCCCTTCCCGAGAAAACCGGGCCATCCTTACAGACCCTTTTATATCCGGATACAGTAGGGACAACACAACCCAAGCAGGCTCCGATCCCGCAGGCCATATGTTCTTCCAGGGAGAGCTGGCTGTCAATATTCTTTTCGCAGGCTATTTTACTAATGGCCTTTAACATCGGCCGCGGCCCGCAGGCGTAGATCGCTTGGCGCTTGGCGCTGGGCGCTGGGCGCAAAAGCTGAACCAATAAATCTGTAACCTTGCCTTTAAATCCGGATGAGCCGTCATCAGTAGCTATTTTTACCAGGCAACCCAGGGCCTTGAATTCTTGGAGGCAAAGAACCTGTTTTTTTGTCTTAGCCCCGATTAAAACCAGCGGTTTCTTTAACTTAATCTTCTCGGCCAGAAAAACCAGCGGCGCAACCCCCATGCCTCCGGCAACTAAAATAGCCTGTTGCTTATCGCTAATTGCCGATCGCAAATCAAAGCCGTTGCCTAGCGGCCCGATGACATCTAAAAATTCTCCGGGCTTGCGGGTTGATAGGATCCGCGTTCCCATACCCAGAACCTCGTAAAACAGCCTGACCCTGGAACCGCATGTTTTATGTATGCTTAAGGGTCTTCTTAACAGCGGCGCAGCCTCCCCGCTTACCTTTATATTTACAAACTGTCCCGGCAAGGCACTGCCGGCGATGGATTTGGACTCAAATTCTAAATGCCAATAGTTATCCTTAAATCTTTTATTGGAAATTATCTTAGTTTTTATTTGCGCCGGGCCCATTCTTTTTATCCGTCCTTTTGCTAAGCAGGATTATGAAAATAATAAATAAAATGAATGTGCAGAATAGCCAGAGAGAATGCCGAAGATAGGCCGTAATGCCTTCCCGGTAAATCTCCTCCCACGATCCCACTAATAACACAAAGAAAAGAAGCGCTAAGATAGAACCGATCTCTTTTTTAAGCCAGGCTAATTTTATGGGCAGATATTCATTGATCTCCAAATGGATTATGGCGGATAATTTCGGCAGGATACGGGGTACTTTTTTGCAGTATTGCCGGTATTCCTGCGGGAATGCCGCCTGAAGTTTCTCCTCTTCCTTATATATAAGCAGTATATAGCGTATGACAAAAACTATCAGGAAGATAACCGCCACCCATAATTTAAAAACCGCCAAGATTACGCCCAGGCCGATGAAAAATATACCCAGGTACATGGGGTTGCGCACAACCTGGTAAGGCCCTCCCTGGATCAATGCCTGGCTCTCCCTGGAATGTTCCGCCTTGTACCCGCGCGCAGAAACGCGGATAATCTGCCCCAGGAGAATAAGGGAAAAACCCAAAAGCTCTATGTATTCTTCCGGCGCGCCGGAACTATTATTACGAAAGAAGGCCCTGGGGAAAAACGCAACTATAATGGCGGCGCAAACCATAATTACGCCGTTTATTTTAAGTCGTTTTTTCATAATCTATCTCTGGCACTGCGGGCAAAAATAAGTACCTCTGCCTCCCTGGCTGATCCTTTTGACCGGGGTTTTACATACAAAACAGGGTTTACCTTCCCGGCCGTAAACCCGATGAAATTTCATATAATCTCCCGGCCCACCCGAAGGCCGTAAATAATCATCTACGGAGGAACCCCCGTGCT
>JAHFFQ010000042.1:0-2521 GCA_023247875.1 Candidatus Omnitrophota bacterium
CGGGCAGCAGGATGCTTTTGCCGAAGCTGCGTTAGATGATCTGGTAGCGGATACAAATGCCTACAGCCAGCAGGCCCAGGACGCGCAGCTGATCAAGGATATTGCCGACACCCTTTCCAGCGAAGGAGAAAAGACACGGGCCCGCCAGCTTTATAAGCTTTATGTAGATAAGCTTGTTTCGGGAAAAATGTCGGATAGCCAGCTTAAGGCAGCGGCGGAGGGTTTTTATAAGGAGGGTAATTTAGAGCTGGCGCAAACACTCTATGATATTTATATAGAAAGGATCTCCAAGGTTCTCAGCACCGATAAGCTTATTCCGGAATTATTCCAGATCGCCGGCCTCTTTGTATATAAGAAATCAGGCTTATATGATATGGTTTACGCGGAGAAGATCTTCGCCAGAATTGAAACATTGGGGGGGAAGGGTGTTTTTGACCAGGAAACAATCTATTTGCGCGCCTTTAACTTAGAGAAAATGAAGGATTACAAAAAGGCCGCGGCGCTTTACCTGCAATTGATCCAGCTTTATCCCGATACCAGATATTTTGATGAAGCTGCCTATAAGATCGCCATGATCAACGCGTATGTATTTGGGGATATCAAAGAAGCGAGGGGTTATTTTGAAAAACTTTCCGCTAAATCAACGGCTAGCCCGCAGGTGATCTCCAGTTTTTATCAATTGGGTTTATTGGCACAGTGGGAGGGTGATTTCGCCAAGGCCAAAGGGTATTATGACGCCTTGATTAATATCGCCGGGGATAATCAGCAGATGACATTGGCGTTAGCCAAAGAAAGGCTTAAAGAGGTCAGCGATAATAAATCTCTGCCGTCTAATTTAAAGACATTCCTGGACCTCTCGTTTAAAAAGCAGGATATTGCCCTGGAGGCAGGCAGATCCGAATTGCAATCCTCCGGTTATGTATTGGAAAAAGGGCAGAAGGTTGAGATCTCCTCTTTTTCCGGAATGCCGGAGAGCGGCTGTAATCCGGTAGAGGTGCAATATCTCTGGTCAGGCGATTTAGGAGGGGCTGATCCGCAGGTAAACAGCGGAAATTTTCAGGGTTCTTATTCTGATGCCGGGACAAAAGAGATAAATTTGATTATAGTGTCACCCGCGGGAATCGTAGATCATTCCTTTATAATGGTTGATGTATATTAAACTCCGTAAGCCAGGCCTCCCAGCTATCTTTTCCTTACTTCTTAAAAATACTTGACTTAAGCTTCCTTTAGTAGTATAAATAAGATAAATATTTTCTATTTATCTATCGGAGGCGAAAGGCATTCCATTTATGAACGTGTTTGATCTGCAAAAAGAGAGTTTTAGCGAAAAAGAGAAGCGCAATATTGAAATACTTGATATCTTGAGGAGGCAGGGGCCGATAAGCCGCCCGGACATCTCTCATGAGATGGGGATAAATGTAGTGACTATCTCCAGCTACATTGATGATTTTGTCAAGCGCAACCTGGTTTATGAAAAAGAGCTTGATGTATCCGAAGGGGGCAGGAGGCCGGTGCTTTTAGATCTGAATCCGTCCGGCGGATTTGCTATCGGGGTGGGATTGAACCTGATGAACATGGTCGGGTTACTCGTGGATCTAAAGGGTAATATCATCACCAAGACCCAGATCGCCCGCCCCCAGGCTTCGGTAAGGGAGGTTTCCGAATGCCTCTTAGAAATCGTACGTGAGATCCTGAGGCGCTCCAAGGGTTACGCCGGAAATATAAAAGGCATCGGCGTAGGTATCGCAGGTCTCATTAACAAGAAGAACGGATCGGTCCATTGGCCGCAGAAGATGGACCATTATTACACCTATGCTTCGGTAGATATTCCATTGAAAGACCTGATGGAGAAAGAGTTTAATCTGCCGACCCTGATCGAGAATGACGCCACAAGCGCCTGCTCAGGGGAATACTGGTTGGGTTTAGATCAGGGTTATAAAAACATCCTTTATATGTTCTCCGGCGTAGGATGCGGCATCATGATCAATGGGGATGTTTACCGCGGCTCACAGGGTTATGCCGGAGAGGTATCCGTGTATAACTATAAGGAGCAGGATCTTTTTGCTTGCGCCAGCGGTGCCCCGTGTTTTATTAAACGCTGGGAGATGGACCTGGGTATTGTTGATGAAATAAAAGATATCCTGTCTAAGGAAAAAGAAAAGGCAGAAGAGTTTTTTCGCGTTGCCTCTTGCAGCCCGGAGAGCCTGGATTTAAAAAACGTCTTTATCGCAGCTCGTCTTAAAAATGAAACCGCCGCTTCTGTTTTAGAAAGGGCAGCCAAAAGGCTGGGGATCAAGATCAGTTTTCTGGTGAACCTGCTTAACCCGCAGGTGGTGGTTATCGGCGGAGGATTTGAGGAGGCGGGTGATGCTTTTTTAAATAAGATAAGGTCTACGGTCATGGAATGGTCTTTTCATGAAGCGACCGCAGACCTAAAGATAGCTTATTCCCAGTTAAGGGAGAATGCCGTAGCCATGGGCGCGGCAAGTTTTGTTTTAGAGAGGGTATTCGCCCAATTATA
>JAHFFQ010000042.1:2621-10163 GCA_023247875.1 Candidatus Omnitrophota bacterium
GGGGGGATTATGGATCAGAAAACGAAATTAATCATCATCGGCCTGATAGGTTTTTCGGTGGTATGCCTTTTTCTTTTTATGCAGGCAACCAGCTCCCAGCAGATGCTTACGCGCGAACGCAATGACTTGAAGACCGAGAACGCCACCCTCATCAGCAAGGTTGACAGGATTGAGAGTGAATTAAAGTCCAGCCAGGTGAAGATTACCACTCTCAGGGATGATAAGGATAAGGCCACCCAGGAGATCAATGCGTTACAGAATAAGCTTGACCTGGCCAACCGTTCCAGGGATGATCTGGTTGAAAAATTGAAACAGAGTCAAGAAAAAGAGGGAACTAGTACTGCGCAGCGGGAAATAGCCCCGCAGAATACGGATGCTTACTGGGGCCAGATCCTTAAGGCAAAAACCGCACTTGAGATGCAGGTATCCACCGTGCGCGAGGAGTTAAAGAAGCTGCAGATAAGCAATGATTCATTGCAGAGGGAAAAGAGTGCCCTGCAAATAGATCTTAACAGCCTGCGTAATGAAAAGCAGGACCTCTCAAGGCAGCTTGAATATAATCAGAAGCTTTTGGACAGTATCTCCCAGGAGGTGGTGCGGGAGAAAAATGACAAGACCGCGATCCAGGATACCCTGAAGAAGATCAAGGACGAAAATAAAATACTCAGCCGGCAGCTAAAGAGCTTAAATAGCCACAAGGCGGCCCTGGATAAGAAAGTCGATGAGCTTCAGGAGGGAAAATCCAGCGTGGAAAGGCGTTTGAGCGAAATGGAGGCGATGTTGGCAGAGAGGGTCCGCCAGTTCAATTCCCTTAAGGATGACCTGGACGCGATAAGAAGCGGCAAACCCGTGGATAGCGTGGAAAGAAAATACAAGGAGTCGGTAGAACTGCCGGCGATAGTGGTGCGTTCAGGCTCATCTGCCGGTAAAACAGGGGCAGGAGATGAGTCCTTTCCCGGCAAGGTCCTGGCAGTAAACCTGGATAATAATTTTGTGGTCATGGATATGGGCGTCTCCTCCGGTATCAAGTCCGGGGACAGGTTCTCTGTTTACCGTGAGGGTAAGCAAATAGGCTCTATTGAAGTGATCCAGGTAAGGGAAAATATCTCTGCCTGCGATATCAAGAGAATGAGCACGCCGTTTAAGATCGGCGATAACATTAAATAGGTAAATAAGTCGTCTTCATAATAATGACGCGCACCAAGAAACCTACCTCCAGAAATATCTCTATTGAAGATGTCGCCCGCGTTTCAGGCGTATCTATAACCACTGTTTCCCGGGTGATCAATAAAGCCAAAACAGTCAAGGAGGCCAACCGCGCCAAGGTAATGAGTGCGGTTAAGGAGCTTAAATTCCAGCCATCTATTTTCGCCCAGCGCCTGGCAACCGGTAAAAGCAATGTTGTAGCCCTGGTCATCCCGCGTTATGAAGGAGTATTCTATTCATTCTACGCCCTGGAGCTTATTCGCGGCGTAGGCACTATGTGCGAGGCCTTAAAGCTGGACCTGCTTTTGCATCTGACTGACAGTCGCACTCCTTTATCTTTACGCGGGGTAGGAGGGATCATCTTCTCGGATATTATCGGTAACCGCAGCCAGCTAGAGGACTCGCTTGCCAGAGGAATACCCTGTGTGGTCGCTAACAATTATGTGGATGACCTGGAGGTCTCCTGTATAGCGATAGATAACGCCGGAGGCGCGGAAAACGCGGTAAATTATTTGATCCAATTGGGGCATCAAAAAATAGCGCACATTACCGGCGACGTGATGACCCAGGCAGCGGCAAAACGCCTGGAGGGATATAAACACGCATTAGCAAAAAACAATATCAAGGTAAGAGAGGATTATATCTTTCACACCGATTATTCCCGCGGACAGGCCCGCACCGCAGCCGAGAACCTGATCAAGGCGGCTGACCCGGCAACTGCGGTCTTTGTCGCCTCCGATTCCATGGCCCTTGAGGTGATGGCGGTTGCCCGCGAATTGGGCAAGGATATACCGCGCGATTTATCAATAGTGGGTTTTGATGATAATCCCTCGGGGCTTTATGGCCCAGTGGGGCTTACCACCGTGCGCCAGCCGTTGATCCGCATGGCTGAAGAAAGCGTCAAGGAGTTGAACCGCTTGATCGCTCTTAAAAAGAATACTCCAAAAAAGATCCTTCTCCCGGCAGAATTAGTGATCCGGGAGTCCTGCAGGCCTCTTGCCGGGGATTAAGCTCTTACTACAATCTATTGTATACTACAAGATAAGTTTACCCCATATCTTGTAATATTTATTGACAACCCTGAACCCTTTTGTTATACTCCTTTGTTATGCAGGAAAGAATATTATAATTATTTAGATTAGATCCTTCGGCCTTCCGGCCTCAGGATCAAATTTGCTTCGCAAATTTGAGGTGAAATATGGAATTGAAGTTATCTCCCAACGCCGTTAAGGTCCTGGAACGCAGATACCTGCGCAAGGACCAGGAGGGCAAGCTTATCGAGACGCCGGAAGAGATGTTTATTCGCGTAGCCAGCGCTATAGCGCAAGCCGATAAGCAATACGGCAAGACAGAGCAGGATGTGAAAAAACTCCAGGAATCATTTTTTGAAATTATGACTAATTTAGAGTTCTTGCCGAACTCGCCCTGCCTGATGAATGCCGGAAAAGAGCTGGGCCAGCTCTCCGCCTGTTTTACCCTTCCCATTGAAGATTCAATGGAGTCGATCTTTGAGACCTTAAAGGTCACGAGCTTAATCCATAAATCCGGAGGGGGGACAGGTTTTAACTTTTCGCGCCTGCGCCCCAAGAACGCCGTAGTCAAAACTACCGGCGGGGTGGCCAGCGGGCCGATCTCATTCATGCGCGTTTATGACGCGGCAACCGAAGCAGTCAAACAGGGCGGTACCCGCCGCGGCGCGAATATGGGTATCCTGCGCGTGGATCATCCGGACATCATGGAGTTTATTACCTGTAAGGAGAATAACAACCATATCACCAATTTTAACATTTCCGTTGCTATCACCGATGAGTTTATGCACTGCCTGGCCTCAGGCGAAGATTATGACCTGATCGACCCGCATACGCACAAACCCGTGCAGCGGATCAATGCCAAAGAGGTTTTTGATCTGATCGTAAAACAGGCACATAAGAACGGGGAACCCGGAATAATTTTTATCGACAGGATCAATCAATATAATCCTACTCCCGGGCTGGGAAAGATCGAGAGCACTAACCCCTGCGGTGAGCAGCCGCTTTTGCCTTATGAATCCTGCGACCTGGGTTCCATAAACTTAGACCAGATGTGCAGGAAGGTGCGCGGGGCTTGCGAGATCGACTGGGAGCGGTTAAAGCTCGTAACGCGGCTGGCTGTGCATTTCCTGGATAATCTAATTGATGTGAATAAGTTTCCCTTGCCGGAGATAGAGCAGGCCACCAAGGCCACCCGTAAAATAGGATTAGGAGTGATGGGCTGGGCAAGCTTGTTGATCCGCCTGAATATCCCTTATAACAGCGAAGAGGCCGTAGCCCTGGCAGAAAAGGTAATGGGTTTTATCCTGGATGTTTCAAACGAGAAATCCCTGGAACTGGGAAAAACCAAAGGGGTATTCCCGGCTTTTGAGGGCAGTATCTATGACAAAAAAGAGGGCCAGGTAAGGATGCGTAACGCCACCCTGACCACAATTGCCCCCACCGGCACCATCAGCATTATTGCCGGGCCATGTTCATCAGGCATAGAGCCCTTGTTTGCTTTGTCCTATTACCGCAGTGTCATGGATAATGACAAGCTGGTTGAGGTTGAGCCGTTGTTTGAGCAGATCGCCAGGCAAAGAGGGTTTTACAGCCTCAAGCTTATGGAAAAGATCGCCGAGAGCGCCTCGATCAAAGATATTAAGGAGATCCCCGAGGATGTGCGCAGGGTCTTTGTTACCTCGCATGATATTTCTCCCCAGTGGCATGTGCGCATGCAGGCGGCCTTCCAGAAATACGTGCATAACGCCACCAGTAAGACGATCAATTTCCCGCATGAGGCGGCCATTGATGAGGTACGCCAGGCATATATCCTGGCATTTGACCTGCACTGCAAAGGCATAACCATTTACCGGGATAAGAGCCGCGAAGAGCAGGTATTGAATGTCGGCAAGCCCAAAGAGAAGCAGGATCTTAAGGTTGCTCAGGAGTTCAAGAAAGAGATAGCCCCGCGTCCGCGGCCCGAGGTAATTATCGGGACCACGACCAAGGTAGCTACGGGTTGCGGCAATCTTTATGTAACCATTAATGTTGATGAAGACGGCAAGCCCTTTGAATTATTCACCCAGATGGGCAAGGCAGGCGGTTGCGCGGCCAGTCAGCTGGAGGCAACCGGCCGTTTGGTTTCTTTGGCTTTTCGCGCCGGCATTGAGGTCAAGTCCATTATCGAGCAGCTGCGTAATATCCGCTGTCCTTCCCCCTCCTGGGAAAAAGGTCAAAGGATATTTTCCTGCGCTGATGCTATTGCCCGCGTAGTAGAGAGGCGCCTGGTCAATGTGCAGGTAGCTCCTGTTTCTTCCGAAGCAGTAACTATTCCCATGAAACATTCGCATGATGATCAGCTGCTTGCTTCGGACCTGGATGACCGGGCAAATATCGTCGGCGTATGCCCGGATTGCGGAGGGGCGCTGCGCCATGAAGAGGGCTGCGTCAAATGCCATGCCTGCGGTTACTCCAAGTGCTAACCTAGGGACGGTTCTGAACACAAAGCGAAACTGTCCCCTAAAAGGCGTATAGGCTATCTAGTATTTTACCTTCCTTGAAATTCCAACTGCTCCAGGGGTAATCATCTATATTGGAAACCAACGAAGCCCTTACCGGATTTGCTTCAATATATTTTATGCACTCCAAAAGGTACGCATCTTTTGTGATAACCTTGCTTTTAAACCGGTCTTGCCACAAATGCCCTACCTTGCCATATTTCAAATTAAAATACTGCGCGTAACTTAAGTTTAATCCATGCATTATCTTGTTCAAATCCGCGGGGTTAGCCACCTCAACGATAAGATGAACATGGTTTGGCATTAAACAGAAACAATACAGCTTAAACTTCCATCTTCTTTTGTAGTGGGTCAATAATAAAAGGTATTTTTGATTATCCGAAACCTCCCTAAAAACGGTTTGTTTTTGGTTGCCCCTTGTGATAATATGGTAACAAGCTTTTTCCATGGTAACTCTTGCTTCTCTTGGCATTTTTCCCTCCTTTGCTACAATAGACGTAAGAAAGGTGATTTTCTAACAGGAAAAGGGACACTTTTGCTTTGGCTTGAGAACCGTCCCCGGTTTGAAAATGGATGATTTTGATGTAATTGTGATCGGCGCAGGACACGCAGGCATCGAGGCGGCCTTAGCGAGTAGCCGCCTGGGCGTAAAAACCCTGATGCTTACCTTAGATATTAACTCTATCGGCAGGATGAGCTGTAACCCGGCTATCGGCGGGGTGGGTAAGGGGCAGTTGGTAAAAGAAATTGACGCCTTAGGCGGCCAGATGGCACGCGCAGCAGATTCTTGCGCCATACAATTCCGTATTCTCAATTCTTCCAAAGGCGCAGCCGTCCAATCATCGCGGGCGCAGATCGATATGCGCAAATACAGCCGGTATATGCGAAAGTTCCTTTTGCGTCAAAAGCATCTTGTGATAAAGGAAGCCGAAATAAAGGAGCTAATAGTTGAAGGCGGAAAAGTTTCGGGCGTGGTTACAGATAAAGGGGAGATTCGTTCTCAATGCGTGATTGTCTGCCCGGGTACTTTCCTGGACGGGGTTATCCATGTGGGCTTAAAGCATTTCAGCGCAGGCAGGATCAATGAGAAAGCCGCAGTTAAGCTGGCGGATAATTTAAAAAAGCTGGGCTTTAGCACCTTGCGTTTTAAAACCGGCACCTGCATGCGCATTGACAAGAAAACGATAGATTTCTCCGGGTTTATAAAACAGGAGGGGGACGCTAGGCTTAAGCCCTTCTCATTCTCATCCGGAAAGATAAAACAGAGACAAATTCCCTGCTATATAACCTATACCAACAAAAAGACCCACGATATAATCCGGGCCAACCTTACGCGTTCCCCGCTTTATGCCGGGATAATCAAGGCAACGGGGGTGAGGTATTGCCCATCCATTGAAGATAAGGTGGTCAAATTCGGGGACAAGGAACGGCACCAGGTATTCCTTGAGCCTGAAGGCCTGGATGTTAACGAGGTTTATCCTAACGGTATCTCTACCAGCCTGCCCGAGGATGTGCAGCTTGAAGTCCTGCATTCCATTAGCGGGTTAGAAAAGGCCAAGGTCATTCGATTCGGCTATGGTATTGAGCATACCGTGGTTGACCCTACCCAGCTTTATCCGACCCTGGAAACAAAGCTCATCAAAAACCTTTATCTTGCCGGACAGATTAACGGTACAACGGGTTATGAGGAAGCAGCGGCTCAAGGCTTGATCGCCGGGATCAATGCCGCGCTTCGTATCAAGAATAAAGAGCCGTTTATTTTAGACCGCTCAACCAGCTATATCGGCGTATTGATCGATGACCTGACTACCAAGGGGACGCAAGAGCCCTATCGCATGTTCACATCGCGCGTGGAATACCGGCTGGTAATCCGCGAGGATAATGCCGATTTGCGTTTGAGTAAAATAGGTTTTGATCTGGGGCTCTTAAGCGCCAAGGAGTACCGCAGGGTCCAGGAAAAAGATGAAGGTATTAAGCAGGGGCTGGCTTTCCTGAAGAAAACCCGGGTTAAACCGGATAAGAAAATTAATGAGGAATTGACCCGGATTAATTCCGCTCCCCTGAAAAAGCCGGTGGCTTTGGAAGACCTGTTGAAGCGGCCGCAGGTAATGATCAAAGACCTGAAAAGCATACATAAGATAAAACTGAATATACCCGAATCCGCTTGGCAGCAGGTTGAAATAGAGGTAAAATATTCCGGGTTTATCCAGCGGCAGCTTAAGGATGTGGAGAAATTCAAGCATTTGGAGAAGATAAAACTGCCGGTTGATTTTGATTACAGCGGTTTAGGCGGGATATCCCGGGAGATAAGGGAGAAGCTGGTTAAATTTAGGCCGCTTAACCTGGGTCAGGCCTCGCGTATTTCCGGGGTGACACCCGCGGCGATTTCCCTGCTTATGGTCTATCTAAGGAAGGCGCATGGCTTTGGCAAAATGAAGCCAAACCATGGCCCTCTGGCCAATGGATAAGAATAACAATTATTCGGCCCTGAAGAAATTTGCTCAAGCCCAAGGCATTGATCTTTTCGGCGTCGCCGATATCAGCAAAATAAAGAATGAAATCCGGCTTTCTCCAAAAACCCTGCAAAACCTGGACAGGGCTGTTTGCCTGGGGGTGATGCTTTCGCATGCCGCTCTTTCCGAGATAGAGGACGCGCCCACCAAATTATATTTTCACCACTACCGCACGGTAAATAATTTCCTGGACCAGGCAGCTTTGAAGTTGTGCAACTTTATCCAGAAAAAGGGTTATTCCGCTTTAGCGATCCCTGCTTCGCAGATCGTGGATTGGGAGAAGCAGAGCGGCCA
>JAHFFQ010000163.1 GCA_023247875.1 Candidatus Omnitrophota bacterium
GCAGGAGGCTGAAGAGTTGACAATTCCATTCCAGGGCCACTGGCTGACAAAAAAAGATATCCTCCTATTGATTGATCCCCTTAAGCCCGTCGCCGGCAGCACCAATATATCTTATGAGCTTAAAAAAGATGGGGTTCTTGAGATCACGGCTAATTAACTAACTCGATGATAGTCAAAGAGTTTCATTCCTGAATAAATGGTTGACAATCCATATAAATTCCTGTAAAATAAATTTCCTATGAGAACGAAAGCGTTTCTAACTCAAGTCCTCTTTTTCAGCATTCTTTTCCTTCAAGTTCCTTGTTTTGCCCAAACTCCCCCTGCCAGCCAGCAGATGAGTGGAGAGGAGCGCTCCCGTCAGATGCAGGAGCAGGAACGTAAGCTTCGTCAGCAGATCGAACAGCCCAAAACAAAAGCAAAAATTGAAGATAATCTGCCCCCGGAGCCGGCTTTACAAGGGCCTGCAGGCCAGAAGATCCTGGTTAAAAACATCAACGTTGTGGGGGTAACCCTTTTCCCGGCCGCCAAAATCAAAGCTATAACCAGCAAATACGAAAACAGGGAACTTACCTTAAAGGAGATCCAGCAGGTAGCTGATCTTATCACTGACCTATACCGGCAAAAAGGCTATATTACCTCCCGCGCCTATGTAGCGCCGCAGAAAATAGAGAACGGGATCCTGGAGATCCGGGTAATGGAGGCAACAGTCGGTGATATACAGGTTAAAGGCAACCGTTTTTATTCCACCTCTCTCATTAAAAAATACATAAGCCTTAAAAAAGGTGAGCCGTTTAATTATACCGACCTTAAGAAGGACCTGGTGAAAATTAATGAGCATCCTGACCGTAATGCTAAAGCGGTATTGGCTCCGGGTAAAAACCCGGGCTCAACCGATGTCCTGCTGGATGTAAAGGATTCCCTACCCCTACATATAGGTTTTGGCTACAATAACTTCCTCTCCCGTTTTGTAAGGCGAAATGACTATAATTCTACCTTCACGGATAATAACCTTTTAGGCCAGGATGACATTTTAACAATTCAGTATCACCGCGCTGATGCTAATGATTACTATTCTTATAGCGCCCGCTATCTGTATCCCGTAACTAAAAGCCTGGATCTGGGTATTTATGCCAGCCGCTCAAAGCTGGTTTTGGGAAGACAGTACACTGATGTCAATTCGCGCGGTAAAAGCCGCATATTCGGGATTTACGGAAGCCAGAATTTGGTCAAAAACGATGACCTGGTATTTAACTTGAATTTCGGATTTGATTACAAAGATGTTTATAACTTTCTCTTAGGAGATATCTCAAGCCAGGACCGCTTGCGTATTGCAAAAGTTGGATTTGATTTTGACCTGACCGATAATTACGGCCGCACCATTATCACCGATGATTTTAACTATGGTATCCCCAGTATAATGGGAGGGACCAAGGCGCATTTGGATCCGGGAGATAAGCCTACTTCTCGCACAGGTGCTGGAGGGGAGTTCCTCAAAGACACCTTAAACCTGGTGAGGTTGCAAAAACTCTTTTTTGATTCAACTTTGTTGTGGAAAAATCAGCTGCAGTTTTCACCCAGCATACTTACCGCCACTGAACAATTTCAGGTGGGAGGCCCGGCAAATAACAGGGGCTATCCTATAGCAGAGTTTGTGGGTGACCGCGGTTATTCCATGAGTTGGGAGTTAGCGCTGCCGCCATACTTTGTCCCGAAATCCCTTAAAGTCCCTTTTTCAAAGAGCAGGATTTATGATGCTGTCAGGTTCATCGGTTTTTATGACTGGACAAACGTGCATTTAAAAACCTTGCAGGCAGGAGACAGAAAAAACAGGACAATAAGGTCTGCGGGATGCGGTGTAAGGGTGAATATTCTGGAAAATTTATCCGCGCGCTACGAAATGGGCTGGCCCCTGGATCAGACACCTTCCGACGGTAAACATCTGCACCAGTGGATTGAAATAACCAAGACATTTTAAAGGCAAAGATAGCACCTTGACAAATCAAAATTATGGTATATACTTTGAATACTATATTTTAACAGGCACGTAAGTGAAGTAATTTCAATAAGATTATATGGTTGGAACAAAAAGTAGAATAAAGTCAGCAAAGAAAAGAAATATCTGCCTTATAACAGGTTTATTGTTCTTTGCCGTTGCGTTAAATGCCTACGCTAATCCGCAAGGTGAAAGCGTGGCCGCGGGCTCTGCCGCCTTTGACCGCTCTACACCCGGCACCCTTACCGTAAACACTGCCTCCAATAACACCATCATCAATTACAATAGCTTTAGCATCGCTTCAAATGAAACCACAAGATTTAACCAGCCCAACGCCGGCTCCGCTGTATTGAACAGGGTAACCGGTGTTAACCCTTCTGAAATTTACGGCACCCTTTCATCCAATGGAAAATTATTTTTAGTCAATCCCAACGGCATTATATTTGGCGCCGGTTCAAGCGTTAACGCTCCCGCGATAGTTGCTTCCACCCTTGATATAACTAATGATGATTTTCTAAATGGGAGATATAATTTTTTTAAGAACGGGGAAAACGCTTTCATTATCAACCAGGGAAGGCTTGCCGCATCCCCTGGTGGTTTCATTGCCCTTTTATCCCAATCAGTAAATAACCAGGGATTGATCATCGCGGATCTTGGCACAGTTGCCTTAGGTTCAGGTGAGAAATTGACCCTGGCTTTGG
>JAHFFQ010000164.1 GCA_023247875.1 Candidatus Omnitrophota bacterium
GCAGCAGGTGATGCAGGAGATCTTAAGCGGGGCGACAGATACCGCGGATATCGTGATGTTTTTATCCGCGCTCAATGAAAAAGGCCAGACCGTCAGCGAGCTGACCGCGGCTGTAAACGTGATGCTTAAGTATGTTGAGCCGATCATAGTGGATAGGCCCAATATCCTGGATACCTGCGGCACAGGAGGGGATAAAAAAGGGACCTTTAATATTTCCACGATCAGCGCCCTGGTTGCCAGCGGAGCGGGGATCATTGTGGCTAAACACGGCAACCGTTCGGTATCCAGTAAATGCGGCAGCGCGGATATCCTGGAGGCATTGGGGGTCAACATCAATATGGATAAGGCAAAGATCAAGAAGTGCCTTGAAGAGATCGGCATAGCTTTCTTATTCGCGCCAAACCTGCATCCGGCAATGAAGCATGCCATGCCGGCAAGAAAGCAGATCGCCGGAAAGACCATCTTTAATATCCTTGGGCCGTTGATCAATCCTGCCAGGGCAACCAATCAGTTGATCGGGGTGTATTCGCGGGAATGGACTTCGCCTCTGGCTCAGGTTTTGCGTAATTTAGGCTCTAAGCATGTTTTAGTGGTGCATGGCTGTGACGGCCTGGATGAGGTTACCACTACGGATAAGACATTTATTTCCGAAGCTACGGGCCAGACTTTAAAAGATTATGAAATAGCCCCCGAAGATCTTGGCATACCCAGCTCTAAACCCGCTGATCTGGCAGGGGGGGATGTAGCTGATAATGTAAGAATTTGCCGCGATATATTAGCCGGTAAAAAAGGGGCTAAGCGCGATATAGTCCTCTTGAACGCAGGTTGCGCGATTTACGCGGCGGATAAAGCCGCTACCATTGCCGAAGGCATAAAGCTTGCCGCAGGATCAATTGATTCAGGCCAGGCCTCAAAGAAGCTTGAGCTGTTAAAAGAGTATTCACAATAATATGGCTAAAACAGATATCTTAAAAGAGATCGTAGCCAAAAAGAAGGAAAAGCTGATCGCTGCTATGCAGCAGTTAAGCGAAGAGGGGCTGAAGAGCGCATTGGCTGGTTTACCTGCCACCCGGCCATTTAAAGAGGTAATAGCCAAGCCGCGCCAGATATCGCTCATTGCCGAGATCAAGCAGGCCTCCCCTTTAAAAGGGGTGATCCGGCAGGAGTTTGATCTTCAGGATATAGCCCGAAATTACCAGGAGGCAGGGGTGCAGGCGGTTTCGGTCTTAACCGAGGAGGATTTCTTTGGCGGTAAGGCCTCCTATATCAATGAAGTAAAGAGTATATTTAGCGGGCCGGTGTTAAGAAAAGACTTTATTCTGGAGGCATACCAGGTCTATGAGTCCCGCTATTTAGGCGCTGACGCCATTTTGTTGATTGCGGACCTATTGACCAAAGATAAATTAGTTGAATTCATGGCAATAGCTGATTCTTTGGCTATGGATTATATAGTTGAAGTACATGATGAAAAAGAGCTGAAGAAGGTGTTGGGTTTAAAGGTGCCGGTTATCGGCATCAATAACCGTAATTTGCGCACCTTGGAGGTTGATTTTAAGACCACGGAAAAATTATTCACCTTGATCCCCAAGGATAAGATAGTAGTTGTGGAGAGTGGGATCAAAAGTTCCCAGGATGTCCTCTTCCTGAAGATCCTGGGCGCCAGCGCCGTATTGATCGGCACTGCCTTTATGGAGGCCCCGGAGATAAAACAAAAAGTGGAAGAGGTAATGGGGTGGTAAAGGTAAAGCTCTGCGGGATAACTAATCTGGAGGATGCCCTGGCCAGTTTTTTATACGGGGCAGATGCCATCGGGTTTGTTTTCTATAAAAAAAGCTCCCGTTATATCAGCCCGCAAAAAGCCGCCAATATTTCGGCCATCCTGCCTAAAAGGATTTTACGGGTAGGGGTTTTTGTTGATGAAAAGGCAGAGAAGGTAAAAGAAGCAGCCCGCGCCTGTCATTTGGATATGCTGCAGTTCCACGGGAATGAATCACCCGCCTACTGCCGGAAATTCAAGGGCTATAAAGTGATCAAGGCCTTTAGGGTGGACAAGAGGATAGCTCCGGATGAAGTCCGCCGGTATAAAACCTATGCCTATCTTTTTGATACTTATTCCAAAAGTAAGCCCGGAGGCACAGGAGAGAAATTTAACTGGAAATTATTGGCTCAAACAGCTAAAATGAAGCGGATCGTATTCCTCTCCGGAGGATTAAACAGCGGTAATGTGCAGAAGGCAGTAAAATTATTAAAACCCGACTGGGTGGATGCTTCAAGTTTTTTGGAATCAAAGCCAGGCAAAAAAGACCACCGGAAGATTAAAGAATTCATAGATAAGTGTCGCCAGTAGGGACTGTCCCCGAAGGGGACTGTCCCACGACAAAAATAGTATTGTAACCTAGCTACGCGAGCTTATGAAAAAATGCCCGTTTTGCGCCGAAGAGATCCAGGATGAAGCCGTAAAATGCAGGTATTGCGGTGAGTTCTTAAAGAAAAAGAAGACCGGCATGAATTGCCTGTTAGGGTGCCTGATCTTTCTGGGGATCTTTATTCTCCTGACCAATGTCTTTGTTTATCTGGCGTTTATCGCTTTTAAGGCCGCGATGTTTAAGGTTTCATCTTTTGGGCAAGGCCTGCCCCATTTATATATGCCGTTAAATCCGTTTGACGTGCAGCTTATGTTGAAAGATTTAGGCG
>JAHFFQ010000165.1 GCA_023247875.1 Candidatus Omnitrophota bacterium
AATCAGGGCAGGACCCCGATATCCGCTTACGGCACCAATGACCTGCATTCCATACAGCAGAATAATGTTGAAGGGGAGAATAACAAGGTTGTCACATTCATCAGGGTAGAGAAATTCAGGACTGATTTAAGCATCCCTGGCTCCGGTGACCTGCTTTCAGGGAAGAAGTTCAGCAGCCTTATGCAGCTGGCCCAGGAGGCAACGGAATGGGCCCTGGCAAGCGAGGGCCGTCCGAATTGTACGATCATTATGCCCGAGGTATCGCCGTATAACTGGGGCGCTTTGCTCTTCTTCTTTGAGATGGCCACGGCCTTTGAGGGTGAGCTGCAAAACGTCAATGCCTTTGACCAGCCGGGCGTGGAGGGGTATAAGAATTATATGTATTATAAATTAGGCAAACCCGGAATTCCAACAAACAAACCTCTCATTAAAAATCCCGACTATATCCTTTAGTTTAACCTAGGGACGGTTCTCAACTCAAAGCAGAACTGTCTCCTAAAGGGGGATACTTTTTCTTTAGTTTGTAAACCGTCCCTGACTATGTTAAAAATCGGAACTTTAAAACTTGAATCTAATTTAATTTTGGCCCCGATGGCCGGGATCACCGACCTGCCCTTTCGCATGCTCTGCCGTAAGTTTGGGGTGGAGTTGGCGTTTGTAGAGATGATCAACTGCCGCTCCATCAGCCATAAGAGCAGAAGGACCAGGCAGATGCTTTCTACACTGCCTAAAGACAGGCCTCTGGGTATCCAGATACTGGGATGTGAAGAGCAGTATATTTTGAAGTCATTGGATGTTTTAAAGGAGTATAAATTTGATCTGCTGGATTTTAATGCCGCCTGCCCGGCAAAGAAAGTGGTGCGCCGGGAAGAGGGGGCAGGGCTGCTGAAGGACCCGAAAAAGTTTAAGAAAATATTAAAGCTGGTGGTAAAAAACTCCTGGCTCCCGGTCACGGTGAAGATCCGCCTTGGCTGGGATAAGGACTCGGTAAATGCCCGGGAGATCGGCCGGCTTGCCCAGGATTGCGGGGTAAATGCGTTATTTGTCCACGGCCGGACCAGAACTCAAGGCTACAGCGGCCAGGTGGATTACAACGCGATCAGGGAGGTAAAAGAGGGTTTAGACATACCGCTTATTGCCAGCGGGGATGTGTTTTCCGGGCCGTTAGCCCTTCGGATGCTGGATGAAACCGGCTGCGACGGCTTGAACATTGCCCGCGGCTGCCTGGGCAATCCTTGGATATTCAAAGAGATTACGGAGTATTTAAAGGGTGAGGTTATGCCGCGGCCATCTAACGAAGTTATTGCCAAGGTTATGCTTGAACATCTTGATTCCTGCATTGAGTTTTACGGAGAGAGGAACGGAGTGGTCATCTTCCGCAAATTTTACACCTGGTATACCAAAGGCCAGCGCAAGGTGCGCAAGTTAAGGGAGAGGTCCTCCCGCGCCAGGACCCGTCTTGAAGTGGTAGAGATAATCGATCGGGCGCTCCTCGGGACATAAATTATGGAATTTAAACTAAAGGCCGAGTTTATTGAGTTGGATAATATGCTAAAGGTCTTGGAACTGGTTGCCGGCGGCTCCCAAGCCAAACAGCAGATCCAGGCGGGCCTGGTTAAAGTCAATGGAGCGGTTGAATCGCGTATCCGCCGGAAGCTTCATTCAGGTGATTGCGTGGAGTTTGGGGGGCAGAAGGTCGAATTACGGGGACACGATACTTAATTAAATAAAGGGAGTAGTTTTGCTTATTTTGTAAGGCGCTGGAGTTTTCCGGCGCCTTTTTTGTTGAGCAAATCCGTTAGATTTTACCGCTTTCCACGTCTATTATAACAGGAGGCAGCAGATGAAAATTATCATTCCGGATGAAATAATTGAGCGTAAGATTTTCTTGATACGCTGACATAAGGTCATGTTGAGTAACCATCTTGCTCAGCTTTACGGAGTTACCACTAGCGCATTGACGCAAGCAGTTAGGCGTAATATTGAAAGATTTCCTAAAGATTTTATGTTTTTATTGAGGCGGGAAGAAATCATGAACTTATCACAATTTGTGATAAGTTCTAAACTAAAACATGCTCCTAGCGTTTATGCTTTTACCGAACAAGGGGTGGCAATGCTCTCAAGCGTTTTACGCAGCAAAAAGGCCATACATGTGAACATCGCCATTATGCGGGCATTTGTGAAGCTGCGTAAGATTTTATCTGTCCATAAGGGGTTAATGCATAAATTAGGAGAACTGGAACGAAGAATTGGAAAGCACGATGAAGCAATACAGAATATTTTTGAAGCGATTCGTCAACTAATGGAGCCGCCTAGGTCAAAAGAGAGGCTAATAGAAGGCTTCCGCGCCTCAAAATAACAGCTATTTTTGGTTGTAAAAACAAGGTAAGAGAGGTAAAATAAGCCCTGGTGAGGAAGGGGCTTATTATGGTTTAGATAGCAAAATTTAAAAGCAACTCTCAAAAATCGAGGGTTGCTTTTTTCATGTTGAGTTAACAAAAACAGAAAGGGGAGGAAAATGAGATTAACCAGGTTAGTGCCGGTGTTTTTGGTCCTGTTTCTCTGCGGTTGCGCTACGACGCCATATTCCGTTCCTTTAAGCCGGAAAGCAAAGGTAGAATCACCCGGCAAAGGGATCCCCTATTATCTGCCGCATCCTTATTTAGTAGTAACAAAA
>JAHFFQ010000166.1 GCA_023247875.1 Candidatus Omnitrophota bacterium
TGATCCCCGCCCAATGACAGGCGGAAAAGCACATCGGGCATGGCTCGCAAGTGGAATATATGATACAGCCGGATAAATCAATGGTTTTTAGTTTTTTGCAGGCTCGGCGGATTGCGTCAATTTCGGCGTGAGCGGTAATATCGCAGTTGCTCCAGACGATATTATGGCTGCAGGCAATAACTTTACCCGACTTGACAATGCAGGCGCCAAAAGGGGTCTGGCCCTTCTTTATACCCTCCCGGGCCTTTTTTATCGCCAGGCGCATGAATTTTATACCGTCACTATGCATTTATCGTCCGAACAATAGCCCCAGTATAAATGATAAGGATGTCCCCAGGTTGGCTAAAATAGTCATCCCGCATAATTTCTCAAGTTTCTGCCGGTTCTTGTAGGCGCCTTTGAGCATAAGCCATGCTGATCTTAACGCGATAATCAGGACCGGTATGTAAAATAGCGCGCTGATAAATAAAGCTCCGCTCAACGCTGCATAAAAAAATGTTACGCCTGCCAAAATCGTAAGCATAGCGTATAAAACAGCCCCCTTTTCCTTGCTTATGCGCACCAGGATATTGCGCTTAGCTGCCAGTTTATCCGCCGGATAATCCGGGAATTCATTGATCAATATAATATTCGTAACGCTGCAGGCAACCGGAAGCGAGATCAAGGTGGCTAAAGGATCAAAACGGGATGCCTGTAAATAAAATCCCGCTGCCACAGGCAGCCAGCCAAACGCATAAGCAATAAAGAGTTCACCCGCGCCCCGGCTTACCCAGCGCAAAGGCGGCTTGGAATAAAAAAATCCGCAGATTATCCCCGAAATCCCCAGAGGGATGGTCCAGCTGCCGGTTTTAAAATAGAACTGCAGGATAAGCCCTATGATCAGGGCCAGAAAAATTACCGAATAGGAGAGGAACTTGACCTTTTTCTCGGGGATAAGTTTTTCTACCAGCATCAGGCTGCCGCCGGTAAAAAAGTTTTTCTCCAAAGTTACGCCCAGGCGGTCCTCCTTTATATCATATATCTCCCCATTGTAATGCGCGCCTAATTGCACAAGCGCTGCGGCGAATAGGCCCAAGAGAAAGATCTTAAAGCTAAAAATACCGGTTAGGTTAGCGGCAAGCAATCCACCCAGGACATACGGCAGGATAACTACGCTTAAAAATGGAATGCGGGACAGCAACAACCAGTATTTTACCCTTGCCATAGTTTATGTTACCTGCTTGCGGTTGCTTCTGCGCAATGCCTTCACCATGCGCTCATACGCCTCTTGCGAAGTTTTACCTTCGGTAAGATGCTCAAAACAAACAGCGGCAAACCCCTTACGGTTTTTGATCTTAAAAATCTGCACCTTCAGATGGCCGACCCTCTCTATCACGCCCTACTCCCCTATATCCTCATTCCACAGTCCCGGCTTGTTTTTTATAAATCGGCGCATCAGCTCAAAACACTCCGCGGAATCTAAATTTACAATCTTAACCCCTCTCCTCCTGCAATACCCCTCCGGCCCCTTGAATGTCCTGTTCTCGCCGATGACCACCCTGGGTATTTTATAAAGCAGTATCGCCCCGCTGCACATTGGACAAGGGGAAAGCGTAGAATATAGAACGCATTTCTTGTAATCCAGCTCTTTGAGCCTTCCGGCGTTCTGCAGGCAATCCATCTCCGCGTGCAGGATCGCTGAAGCCAGCTGCACCCGGCGGTTATGTCCGCGGCCGATTATCCTGCCTTGCTTAACCAGCACCGCCCCGATAGGTATGCCGCCTTCGGCTAAACCTTTTTTGGCCTCTTTGATTGCTTCCCGCATAAATTTATCCATACGCATCTAGCGCGATATCCTGATTATTTTGTATTTTAATATCCCTGCCGGGATTTTGATCTCCACGATTTCGTTTTCCTTATGCCCAAGCAAACCGCTGCCCACCGGTGAGGTTACGGAGATCTTTCCCTGGCTGAAATCCGATTCCAGCTCAGAGACCAAAGTATATTCCAGATCCTCTTCGGTATCCATATCCTTTAACTTTACGGTTGCCCCGATCAAAACCTGGTCTCGCGGGATATTCTTATCCAGTATGCGCACCCGCGAGAGCTTATCCTCCAGCTCCCTGATCCGTTTTTCGTTATGAGCCTGGGCATCCTTTGCCGCGTCATACTCGGCATTCTCGCTGATATCACCATGCGCCCTTGCCTCCCCCACTGCCTTGGAAAGCTGGCGGCGCTTGACTGTTTTTAAATGCTCCAGTTCACCGGATAACTTTTCATATCCTTCCTGGGTCAGATAAATATCGCCTTCCATAATAACTCCCTCCTGCCGCGCTTTAGCTTAAATCAATTGCAAGCCTTTGATGATCCCGATATCCCTCATTGTAGCGCCTGAATTCTTGCTGATCAGTTCATAGGCACGCTCACCCAATCCTTTTGCCAGAAGGCTGTTTTCCAGGAGATCCCTGATCTTAACTTTAAGTTGAGCCGAATCACGCACCATGATCCCGGCTTTATTCTGCAGAAACATCTCTGTTATATCGCGAAAATTAAACATATAGGGCCCGAAGATGACCGGCTTCTTAAGGCCGGCCGGTTCAAGTATGTTGTGTCCTCCTGTTTTTACCAGGCTTCCGCCGACAAAGACAATATCCGCGCTGGCGTAAAAATTAAGCAGCTCCCCTATG
>JAHFFQ010000167.1 GCA_023247875.1 Candidatus Omnitrophota bacterium
CGGAAGCAAGCTTTCTATAATCCCCGAGGGCAAACCTGCCGAAACGGAAATTCTTGCCCACGCAGACAAAATTCACCCCGATCTTTTTAACCAGTATCTTAGCGATAAAATCATCGGCGCCGATCCTGGCGAAGGCGCGGCTAAAGTCTACCACTATGCATACATCAATACCCAGCTCCGCGATCAATCTCAGGCGGTGCTCCAGGGAATACAAGCTACCCTCTTTCTGCGGATGCGGCCAGAAGGTCAAGACAAGGCTGGTCCCTTTGGTTTTACGCGCCTGCTTAATGGCGAATTTAATTATTTCCCTGTGGCCGCGATGCACCCCGTCAAATACTCCCAATGCCACCACCGGCTTATTAAATTTTTTAATATTATTTATTCCGTATATAATTTTCATATCTCTGGCGGGTCCTGTCGAGGATTGTCTCTCGTGAGCACCGCTTGCTCGCCCCAGCGTGGCGAGCTACGCTTCGGCAAAATTCTCGCTCTGCCGGGACTTTATTATCGGGGCATCCCTGCCCGCTCGAATTTTGAGATGCTCACTCGATTCCAATCCTCACCACCCGCTAATGACATTTCAAAATCAAGCCAAACTATCCGCTTAAATATTACAAATTCTCTTTAATCTTATTTAAAACCTTTTTGCTTATCTTGTGAATATCACCGTGGAGGGTGCAGCCCGCAGCGGTCTTATGGCCTCCCCCGCCGAAAAATGAAGCGACCATATTCACGTCAACCTTGCCCTGCGATCTTAAGTTTACGCGCACCTCATCATTCTCTCCCAAGTTCTCCTTGAACAACGCCACAACCTCCACCCCTTTGATCGCGCGTCCAAAACTTAAAATGAGGTCCGCCAGGTCAACGCGGGGCTTACCGGATTTAAGCAGGCCTTTCTTGATCTTAAACCAGGCGATCCTCCCGCGGCAATAAAATCTTATTTCCGGAAGCACCTTAAGCAGCAATCTTATGTCGGACTGCGGGATATTTTCATAGGTGTTGCGGTAAACCTGGGCGACATCAAGGCCGGAACCCAAAAGCTCAGCAACAGCCTTATGCGTGAAACTAGAGGTATTTGAGTAACGGAATGAACCCGTATCGGTCATTATCCCCGTATATAAAAGCAAGGCGGTCTCTTTATCTATAGGCAGGAGCAGGCGTTTATACAGCTTATAGATCATCTCCGAGCATGATGAGGCCGCGCTCTCCACCCAGTTGGCGCTGCCGAAATTCCGGTTACTGATGTGGTGGTCAATATTTAATATGGGTTTATTGCCGAGATTAAGCTTGTAAATCGAGCCGGTGCGCTTTAAGTCCGCGCAGTCCAGGACCACGAAACAATCAAAATCAGCGAAGTCAATATGTTTGGTTTCCTTGCCCGGCCGCTTGATCAATTCATTCCCGGGAAGAAAATCATAGCCGTAAGGCAGGGAGTCCTCATTAATAATCGTCGCTGACTTACCCAGCTTCTTGACGAGGTTATAAAATGCAAGTTCGGAGCCTAAAGCATCCCCCTCCGGGCTGGTATGGACGGTGATAAGGAAATTATTATATTTTTTTACGCTTGCGCAGATCTTTTTCAGGCCCATTCGTCTCCTTTAGCTGGTTCAATACCTCTTCTATCCTTACGCTATACTCGGTTGAGCGGTCCTCTTTGAACATAAGCTCTGTTGCAATGCGCAGGTTGATCCTTTGGGCAACCAGGGAACGGATAAATCCCAGGGCCGAATCCAAAGCTAATTGCGTCTTCTTGTGCTCCTCCTCTTTTCCCAGGACGCTATAAAAAACCTTGGCGAACCTTAAGTCCTTGGTTAGCTCTACACGAGTTACGGTAATAAATCCTATGCGCGGGTCTTTCAGTTCATCATGGATTATCAAACTAACTTCCTTTTTTATTGCTTCTTCAACACGCTCGTGCCTGGACATCTTATTAACCTCCTGATCAAAACCAACTCATCCTGGTAAGTGGAGACCTTAGCGTTAAGCTTGGCCGCAAGGACCTTGGCGAATATCTTCTGATACACCGGCCCCGGTAAAATACCCAGGCCATGCAAGTCATGCCCCGAAACATAAAGCCGCATGCCGTTGTAAATTTCAAGAAAATCGGTAATGTGCTCTCTGCAATACTTGTTTTTTGAAGTAGCCGCTAAAAGAATGATCGTCTCATAACTCAATGGTTCAAGCAAAGAGAAAATCTGCGCCGGGCTTATATCCTTCCTGCTTAAACGCAAGATAATTTTTGAGCCGCTGCGGCAATAGCTGATAATCCTCTTTTCCTCTCCGCCGCGTAACGCAAGGTTGCGGCAGATCTTTTTGATTTCAGCCAGGCCAAGCGGATTTAAAAGCGCCGCAAGATAAATAAGCCAGATATCAAGATGCCTGCGGCCGGGAAATTTTTTAGCAAACCAGGCAATCTCTTTATCAATTGCCCTAAACAAACCATAGGTTGCTTTATCAGGCATAAGTTTCGGGCTGATAAAGGATAAACCCGCCAGGCCCGCAAGGGCTTTTATCTGCTTTAGAGGATTATCCTCTTTAAGCATTAATATCAGATCATCGCGTATCCTGTGGCTGTTTACTTTATGCAACAGGCCTGAATTTAAGGCCTTCTTCAAAAGCAAAAGTGTCCTGCGCTCGATCCTGAAACC
>JAHFFQ010000168.1 GCA_023247875.1 Candidatus Omnitrophota bacterium
CCAAGGTTACCCTTAGAAAAACAATGATGTATGAGTTTATGGACCGCTTGCTTAATATCGCCCTGCCGCGTATCCGTGATTTCAGGGGGGTAAGCCGGGATTCATTTGATAAGGCGGGAAATTATACTTTAGGTTTAAGCGAACAGATCATTTTCCCGGAAATAGAATATGACAGGATCACGCGCACTCAAGGCATGGATATTACCTTCGTGATCAAGAACGCTAAAACAATCGAACAGGCAAGGGCCCTGCTGAAATATTTCGGCATGCCTTTCAAGGACAAGGAATAAAGCAAAATGGCAAAGAATTCGCAAATCGCCCGGTGGAAGAGGCCGGCAAAGTTTTCGACACGCAAGTATAACCGCTGCTCCATTTGCGGAAGATCCAACGGTTATTTGAGGAGGTTCCAGCTCTGCCGTATCTGTTTCAGGGAGCTTGCCTGGCAGGGGCTTATCCCCGGGGTTAAGAAGGCCAGCTGGTAAGTAACACCCCGCGCTTATCGGAATTGCGCGGGTGTGCCCTTGTGGGCTAGGAGAATTAAATGTCCAGAACTGATTTGATCGCGGATGTTTTTACGATAATACGCAACGCCACAATGATAAAAAAGGATGCCGTTGACCTGCCGGCCTCCAACAGCATAAAGTCCATAATGGCGATCCTTAAAGAAAATGATTATATCGATAATTTCAAATTGATCGAAGATAAAAAGCAGGGATTGGTCAGGGTTTATTTAAAATACACAGCGGGTAAGTCGGCGATCCGTAACATCAAACGTGTTTCAAGGCCGGGTTTAAGGGTATACTCCAAAGGCAAGAAGATCCCCGTAGTTTTACGCGGCAGGGGGATAGCGATCGTTTCTACCTCTAAGGGCATGCTTAGCGATAAAGCGGCCAGGGAGACGAATGTCGGCGGGGAGATCATCGGTTATATCTGGTAAAAACAGCTGAAAGATTCAATAGAGGGTTAATCAATGTCCAGGATAGGCAATAAGCCGGTAGTTGTTCCAAAAGAAGTGAAGATAGAAGTAAAGGAGGGGGAGGTTTTTGTTGAGGGCCCCAAGGGAAAGCTTTCCCGCAAGCTATCGGATCGGATAAGCGTTGAGGTCAAAGAGGGCCTGTTGCTTGTCAAGAGAGTTGCCGATACCAAGCTGGATAAATCCATGCATGGTTTGTCCCGCGCGCTTATCGTCAACATGATCAAAGGGGTAACCGATGGTTACACCAGGGAGCTTGAGATCATCGGCGTAGGATTCAAGGCGGCCATCTCCGGGAGCAACCTGAATATGGCCTTAGGATTTTCGCATCCGGTCAATGTCGTAATTCCGGCGGGCATCAAGATTGAGGCCCCCAAGCCCACGCAGCTGGTTATAAAGGGTATTGATAAGGAGCTGATCGGTAAGATTGCCAGCGAGATCCGCGCGATCTATCCTCCCGAGCCATATAAGGGCAAGGGGATCCGTTATGTCGGCGAACATGTTAAGAAGAAGGTAGGAAAGGCGCAGGCAACCGGTAAATAGATCCCCGCAAAGAACGCGGGGATTAATTCGCGTATTAACTTACTCATACTGTCGTGTTCGTAAGTTAAGCGCTCATTAAATATGAGAAAAAAAGAAGAATTAAGATTAAAGAGGCATAAGAGGATAAGGATGAAGATGTCCGGCACTCCGGAGAAGCCGAGGCTGGTCGTGCACCGTTCTTTGAAGAATATCTCCGCGCAGGTACTGGATGATACGACGGGCAAAGTCCTTTTTTCTCTCTCTACTAAAGATAAGGGTTTAAAAGAGAAGTTTCCCGGCGCGGGGAATTTGAAATCATCCGGGCTTTTTGGAGAGATCTTCGCGCAAAAAGCAAAGGAAAAAGGGATCAGCAAGGTTATTTTTGACCGGGCAGGTTATCTTTATCACGGCAGGATCAAGGTTTTTGCCGATGCATTAAGAAAAGGCGGAATGGAGTTTTAAATCATGAGAGAATTGAGTATCGGGCAGCAATCGGATTTGATCGAAAAGGTTATCAGTATAAACCGGGTTACCAAGGTAACCAAGGGCGGTAAAAAGCTGCATTTCAGCGCCCTGGTTGTCGTGGGGGATACTAAAGGAAGGGTAGGTTTTGCTTTGGATAAAGCCAATGAGGTCGCCGATGCCATCCGCAAATCCCTGACCAAAGCTAAGAAGAGCCTCTTTAAGGTTCCCTTGGAAGGATCGAGTATTCCTCATGAGATAATCGGAAAATTCGGGGCGGCAAGTGTCTTGCTAAAGCCGGCTTCTGAAGGTACGGGTGTAATTGCGGCAGGTCCCGTGCGCGCCATCTGTGAGGCCGCCGGGATAAAGGATATACTTACCAAGTGCCTTAAATCGAATAACCCGATCAATGTCATCAAGGCTACCATGCAGGGATTAAGGAACCTTAAAGCGTAAAAATGAAAGAGAAAAAACCCGTAGTAAAGCATATAGTCAAGAAGCCGATGGTGAAGAAGCCGGTCTTGAAAAAGGCTGCGCATAAATCTTCACCGAGCCTGGCTTCTTTGCATAATCTGAAAGCCCCTTTTGGCGCGCATAAGAAGAGAAAGATTTTAGGCCGCGGCCCTGGTTCCGGCCACGGCAAGACCTCAACGCGCGGCAGCAAAGGCCAGACCTCCCGCGCGGGAAG
>JAHFFQ010000169.1 GCA_023247875.1 Candidatus Omnitrophota bacterium
ATGCCGCGTAGATACCCCTTCATTGCGAAAGGAACGGTTGACTTCATAAACCCGGTCAAGCCCTCCGACTAAAAGGCGTTTTAAATACAGCTCCGGGGCGATCCGCAAAAACAGGTCCATGGCATACTCGTTATGGAAGGTCTTAAAAGGCCTGCCCGCAGCGCCGCCGGCGATATCATGCATCATCGGGGTCTCAACCTCAAGGAAGCCTTTGGCGTCGAGGAAATTGCGGATTGACTTGATTATCTTTGCGCGCAGCAAAAATACCTTTTTTACCTCTTCGTTAGAGAGCAGATCCAGGTAACGCTGCCTGTAGCGCAGCTCCACATCTTTTAAACCGTGCCACTTTTCAGGTAAGGGCCGCAGGGCCTTGGCCAATACCGTAAGATCCTCAACCTTGACCGTAAATTCCCCAGTGTGCGTCTTAAAGAGCTCACCCTGCACACTTATTATATCGGCAATATCCAGATACGCAAGCAACGCGGCTTTTTCTTTCCCCACTACATCCTGCTTGATATAAAGCTGGATCTTGCCGGTCGTATCTCTTAAGTCCATGAAATTTACTTTGCCATGCGAGCGGTTAGCAGTGATCCTGCCGCAAAGAGTCACCTTTTTACCTTCTTCAAAGGGATCCAGGGCCTGGCCGATAGTTATGTGCTCAGGCACAAAAGAAGGGTACAAAGGCACTTTTTTGACTCCCAAGGCCTCTAATTTGACAATCCTCTGCTGAATGATCTCATTGATTTCCATAGATTAGTAATTATATCGTATGTTTGGGGTTATGTCAAAAGAAAATGGGGCCAGATTAATACCAGGAAGGGTAACCGAAGCAGGCAGTTTGAGTGTCAGTATAAGAACAGTGAGTTTTTGTATAACCCGTGGAGGGAATAAAATCCATCAAAATAAGATATCCTCTGGTGGCGTTCGGGGTCTTACCACCGCTGTCGCATCTCCATGCTTCCAAATACGCATTTGTAGTGCCTCCTAGTTCAATCGTGTATCTAAAGTAATTATTTGCACAGGTATAATCCACCCCTACATCGTCATTGGTCATGCCGGTTATAGAGCCGTTATTCAGGTAATACTCGTTGGCCAGTTGGCGCATAACGCCTAAACGCTTAGTAGCCTCGGAAATACGGGATTTCTCAACTGTAGTAGAGTATTGGCTTATGCCTACCGCGGCCAGGATCCCTACGATGATTATGACTACTATCAGCTCAATAAGGGTGAAAGCTTTTCTCATACTTTGGAATTAAGTATTGTGTCCCGGATTTAGCTCGGAGAGCTTCTTGATGCGTTTAAGCATATTGGGGTGCGTGCTCAGAAGCTCCATCATCCTGTCTCCCAAATTCAAACGGATATGCGCTCCTTTAAGCGCTGCTAATTCTGAAGCGTCGATCGTGCCGCTTTTATCCAGGTCCAACTGCGACAACTCCAATACATCTTTCCTTCCCTTAGACGGATCATTGATAAAGAATGCCTTCAGGCCTTCGGTCTGCTTTAAGGATTCCTTGTCCATCCTGGCTGCCCCATATGCCAGCTTATAAAGGCTGGATGCCAGGGCCTTGGGCTGATTCCCTAAAAGCACCGAGCCGCGGTCGGCAAAATATTCCCGGATACGCGAAGCATAAAGCACTAAAAGATTGGTCAGGAAATAAAACATAAAAGCCGCCAGGCCTATCAACATGGTATTACTTCCCCGCTCATCTCTCCTGCGGCCGTAAAACAAAAACTGCCAGGCAATGCGGTACATGATCATAGGGATCACCGAAAGCAAGGTTATGGTAAGCACATCGCGGTTCTTTAAATGGCTTAACTCATGGCCCAGCACGGCTTTTAGCTCCTCTTCATTTAGTAAATTGATTATTCCGGATGTTACACATACCCTGCCGTCCTTTATGGAGCGGCCAAAGGCAAAGGCATTGGGAATATCTATCTGGGCGATACCGATCCTGGGCATGGGGATATTCGCAGCCACGCTTAAGCTCTGCACTATCTGGAAGAGCCGCGGGTTCTCCTCGCGTTTAATGTATTTTACGCGCATGCTCCACTCTACTATTTTAGGCCCCAGCATATACTGGATGAACATCATCACTATGGAGAGGATCAGGTAAAAACTGAAATCCCCCACATGCAGGAAGCTTCTGCCGATGACAACGAACAAAGCGTAGATTATCCCGAACAAAAGAGTCACCAATAACCACATCCTTAACTGTAATGACCACATCTGATTAATCCTCCTTGTACTATATACTAACTCATCAGCGGGGCCTGTACAGACAAACCACCCGCTGTATCATTTCAAAATGTACTTTCTATTCTATTTTTCTACTTCCGCTTTTACAATGAACCGGACAACCGACATCCCCGCATTATCCGTATTGACATAAACAAACTGCTTAACTGCTCCCGAATAACCCTTGGAATTAAAAGCCACGTTTATTATGGTACTCTCACCCGGCGCTAAAGATTCTTTTTTAGCCTGCGAAGCAGTGCAACCGCATGAGGTACTGATGCCGGTTATCTTTAAAATACCGGGGGTTTCATTCTTAAAGGTAAAATCATGTTTTACGACAGCCCCCTGCTTAACCCTGCCAAAATCCCACTCATTTTCCGCGGCCGCAGTATCTTCTGCTCG
>JAHFFQ010000170.1 GCA_023247875.1 Candidatus Omnitrophota bacterium
TGCGCGCCAACTCCGCCGCGTCTAAACCCAATATCGGACGGCCGTCGCTGGCCAGGTTACCGATCCTGCTTAACCGCTCATTTATCTTGTCTACGCTTTTAAATGAAGGGCTAAAAATCAGGTTATGGATCCGGTAGGTACGCCCGCCTTTGGAATAAATACTGCTTACCTCGGCGGTGAGTATAAAGTATATCCCCGCATGTTTAAACAGGCCGTTCCCGCAATCCTCCAATTTATGCTTTAACTCTTCCAGCCAGAGATGGTGCGTAAAATCTCCTGTGCCCATCAAGGTTATGCCTTTTAATTGCGCCCACTCTGCCAGATGTTTAATGTCCATATCCCGGCTGGTTGCCCGGGAGTATTTTGAATGGATATGAAAATCAGCGATAAATTCCATGTTTACCTTTTATAGACTATTTTCCCGTTACAGATCGTATAATCTACCGCGCCTTTTAAAGTGCGTCCGAGAAATGCGCAGTTTTTGGATTTTGAAAGCAATCCGTCTTTGGTGACCTGCCATTCTTCTTCGGGAGAGATAACTACTATATCGGCGATCTTGCCTTCACTTAAAGTTCCTTTATCTATGCCTAATATCCTGGCGGGGTTAAGAGAAAGTTTCTCAATCAATTTCCCCCAGTCCAATAATTTAGAGCTAATCAACTCGGTTACACTGACGGCTAATTCGGTTTCTAAGCCAACCACCCCGAACTCCGCGCGCTCAAACTCAATATCCTTTTCATTCTCCGTATGCGGAGCATGGTCAGAGGCGATCGCGTCAATGGCCCCGTCTTTTAAGCCCTCCCTTATCGCCGCAAGGTCACTTTTACTTCTTAAGGGAGGGTTCATTTTCATATTTGTATCATACCCCAAAAGTTCATCATCAGTAAGGGAAAAATAATGCGGGGCGGTCTCGCAGGTTACCTTTATGCCTTTTTTCCTGGCCTTTACAATTATTTCTACCGACTCCTGGCAGCTCACATGAGCGATATGAACCGGTGCTTGGGCTTTTTCTGCCAGCTCAATATCCCGCGCTATTCTTTTATACTCTGATTCATTGGATATGCCGCGCAAGCCCAGGCGCGTAGAATTAAATCCCAGGTTAATTACCCCTTTGCCTGAAAGTTTCTTATCTTCAGAATGGCAGATAGTTAAAATCCCGGATTGTTTAGCTTTTTTAAATGCCTCAAGCATCAGTTCATCGCTATCCACCGAAGAGCCGTCATCGGATATGGCAATAGCCCCGCTTTTCTTTAGCGCTGCGATATCGCTTAATTCTTTTCCCTGCCGGCCTTTGGTAATAGTTCCGCAGATAAGCACATTGACTTTCGCGCTTTTGCTAATAATTCCCTTTAACAATGCAATGCTCTCTGCGCAATCCATAGCCGGATTAGTATTCGGCATGGCTAAAACAGTGGTCACCCCGCCCTTGGCGGCGGCAGCTGTGGCAGTAGCCACTGTTTCTTTATCCTCCCTGCCTGGCTGGCGCAGGTGCACATGCATATCAATGATCCCCGGGCTAACGATCTTACCCGCTGCATCAATGATGGTATGCGCATGCGTTTTAATATTTTTAGCAACCCCGGATATTTTATCATCTTCAATTAGAATGTCCAAAACAGCATCTATTTTGTTCGCCGGATCGATTACCCTTCCGCCCTTAATCAGTATGCTCATGCCTTTAGTTCCCTTGCCTGGGATACCAGGAATAAAACCGCCATCCTCACGGCAATGCCGTTAGTTACCTGCTCTAAGATCACTGAATTTGCCCCATCCGCTACTTCGCTGGACATTTCAATCCCCCGGTTGATCGGCCCGGGATGCATAACCACGATATCCTTTTTGGCCCTGGCTAATCTATCCGCGGTGATACCGAACCTCTTGAAATAATCCAGCTGCTCCGGGAATGCCGCCCCCTCATCGCGCTCAAACTGCATTCTTAAGACATTTATCGCGTCGGCGTTTTTCAACGCTTCATCTATATTACTGGAGGTTTTCACCCCGGTTTTCTCTATCGCAACCGGAAGCAGCATCTCCGGGGCGCACACTGTGACATTTGCTCCTAATTTGGTCAGCCCCCAGATATTGGAACGGGCAACCCGGGAATGCGCGATATCCCCTACAATAGTTACCTTCAAACCCTCTATGTTCCCTAACTTCTCTTTGAGCGTGAAGATATCAAGCAAGGCCTGGGTGGGATGTTCATGCCAGCCATCGCCGGCATTTACCACGCTGATATCCAGCGCGCGGGCAAGCATATTTGCTGCGCCCGAACAATTATGCCGCATGATGATGATATCGGCTTTTAAGGCCTGGATATTTTTCCCCGTGTCAATCAGGGTTTCTCCCTTACGCACGCTTGAGGTTTCGGTAGCAATATTGATCACATCCGCGGATAATCTCTTTGCCGCTACCTCAAAAGAAACCCTTGTCCTGGTAGACGGCTCATAGAAAAGATTCACCGCTGTCTTACCGCGCAAAGCAGGGACTTTCTTTATCTCACGGCTGGAGATCTCTTTAAAAGAATCCGCTGTATCCAGGATCATTTCTATCTCTTCCCTGGTAAGATACTCTAACCCCAACAAATCCTTCTTTGTCCAGGACATCTAATCCTTCTCCACAATTGCCACTTCGTC
>JAHFFQ010000043.1:0-6165 GCA_023247875.1 Candidatus Omnitrophota bacterium
AATGCGGGATGTGTTAATTGAGCAGGTTTATCAGCGTATGCGCGATAATAAGAATATTTTATTTTTGTGCGCTGATTTTGGCTCGCCTAAACTTGATAAGTTAAAAAATGATTTTAAGGAGAGATTTTTTAACGTAGGGATAGCCGAACAAAACCTGATTAATATATCTACGGGGTTTGCTTTGGAGGGTTTTACGGTTTTTGCCTACGCCATTGCTCCGTTTCTGACGATGCGGGCGTATGAACAGATCAGGATAAATTTAGCTTTGCACGGCCAGCTTAAAGAGATTAATGTCAACTTAGTCGGCGTGGGAGCCGGCCTTAGCTATGATGTTTCCGGACCGACCCATCACTGCCTTGAAGATATTTCGATTATGAGGGTTTTACCTAACATGGAGGTTTTTTCTCCCAGCGATTGGATGCTGGCTAAGGGATGCGTAGATTATGCAATAAAGGTCAAGAAACCCAAATATATCAGGCTTGACGGAAAACCTTTGCCGCGAATTTATAATTCATTAAAAGATTTTAAGATCAAGCAGGGTTTCTCCGAGTTGAAAAAAGGCAAAAAATTGTGCCTGGTTTCTACGGGCTTTATGACACACAAGGCCCTTCAGGTTGCTAAAATCTTAAATAAAGAAAATATCGATATCGGAGTTATCGATGTTTTTTTGATCAAGCCATTAAACGAAAAGTTGTTTATGAAAGCACTGGAGAAATATCAGGTAGCGTTTACTTTGGAAGAAGGATTTATCAATAATGGGGGATTGGATAGTTTGGTTTTGCAATTAATTAACCGCGAAGACGCGGGGATTAAGTTCAAGAATATGGGTTTTGAGCAGCGTTATGTTTTTGAGATCGGGAGCAGGGAGCACCTGCATAAACTTAATAGATTAGACGAAAACAGCATCATCAAAAATATTAAAGCATTATTAAGGAGGCTTTAAATTATGATCATCAGTAAAACTCCTTTCAGGATTTCTTTTTTTGGCGGCGGCACGGATTATCCCGCCTGGTTTGAAAAATACGGAGGAGCGGTATTATCTACGACTATAGATAAATATTGTTATATCACCATCCGTTACCTGCCGCCTTTTTTCGAACACAAGCACAGGATTGTTTATTCAGTCGTGGAGAATGTCAAGTCTACTAATGAAATAAAGCATCCGGTGGTAAGGTCAATCTTGAAATACTTTAAGATTGATAAGGGTGTTGAGATCCACCATGACGGAGACCTGCCTGCCCGCTCAGGCTTAGGCTCAAGCTCTTCTTTTACCGTAGGCATGCTGAATTCAATCTACGCCTTAAAAGGAAAAATAATCTCCAAGAGCCAATTGGCAAAAGAAGCGATCCATATCGAGAGGGAAGTGCTTAAGGAGAGCGTAGGTTCACAGGACCAAATAGCGGTCGCCTGCGGAGGCTTCAATAAGATCGTTTTCAATAATGACCATGATTTTAGGGTGGAGGCAGTAACGCTGCATAAAGAAAAGATCCAGCAGTTACAGAACCATCTTATGCTCGTATTTACCGGCTTTTCGCGTTTTGCTTCCGAGATTGCCGTGGAGCAGATTAGAAATACGCTTAATAAGAAAAAAGAATTGGGTGCTATGCGAAATATGGTTGATCAAGCCATTGAAATCTTAAACGGCGATAGAGATATTGTTGAATTCGGCAGGCTACTGAATGAGTCTTGGAAGGTCAAGAAACATCTTTCGAGCAAGATCTCTAATCCGGAAGTTGATTCTTTGTATGAGAGGGCGATAAAGCATGGCGCTATCGGCGGAAAACTATTAGGTGCCGGAGGCGGAGGTTTTATGCTTTTGTTTGTCAGGCCCGAAGACCGGCAAAAAGTTACCCGAGGCTTAAAAGATTTCCTTGAGGTAAAATTCAGGTTTGAGAAGGAGGGAAGCCAGATAATTTATTATAATCCTCAGGAGGCATGATCGAAAATATCGATGTTCTTATACTCTGCGGCGGAGAAGGAAGGCGGCTTAGGCAAATATCCGGCAGAGTACCTAAGCCTATGGTTCGTATCGGAGGCAGGGTTTTCCTGGATATTATAATTGATGACCTGCAAAGATCCGGCTTTAAAAGAATTATCCTGGGGATAGGCTATCGGGCAAGATTTATTAGAAAATATTATAGTGAGCATAAGGCGCCCGGAGCAGAGATTATTTTCTCTGAAGAAAAGAAGCCTTTGGGCACAGGCGGAGCGGTGAAAAAAGCCAAAACGCTTATCAAAAGCGAATCTTTTCTTGTGCTTAACGGAGATACATTTTCGAAATTTAGAGCAGACAGATTCATTAAATTTTATCAACAAAAAAAAGCCAAATTGTTAATATTATTAAGAAAGACAAAGACGAATAAAGACTACGGTGCGATAACGATTGATAGAAAGTCAAAAATAACAAGTTTCAGCGAGAAGAATGTGTCTAGCCGGGTTAACTTCGTTAACGGAGGAGTCTATTTGTTTAGTAAAACCGTATTTTCCGAGATGCCTCATAAAGCAAAATTTTCGTTAGAGTATGATTTTTTCCCGCGCATGGTCGGGAAAGGGTTTTATGGGTATAAAGAATCCGGTTTTTTCATTGATATCGGCATTCCGGAGAGGTATTTTAACGCCAAAAAATACTTCCTTAAAGCTTAGATGGAAAACTTTGATATTGTCATTATAGGTGCGGGAGTAGTTGGATTAGCTGTAGCTTGCGAATTGTCGCAGTCAAGCGTCAATAAAAACATTCTTGTGCTAGAGAAGGCTGATTCTTTTGGAGGTGAGACCAGCTCCCGGAATAGCGAAGTGATCCACGGAGGGATGTATTATCCTTCAGGTACTTTAAAAGTCAGCTTGTGCGTAAAGGGGAGAAGATTATTATATGAGATTTGCGCAAAGCAGAATATACCCTGCAGGAAAACCGGTAAACTTATTATCGCTGTGGAAAAAGAAGAATTACCTGTTTTGGACGGCATCCGCAGGCAGGGGGAATTGAATGGAGTGGAAGGCTTAAGAATGATCACTGGGGGAGAATTAAAGAAAATAGAACCTAACCTTAACGGAATAGCCGCTTTGTTTTCCGAAGAAACCGGAATAATTGATTCCCATCGGCTAATGGAGTATTTCCTTCAAAATGCCCGAGGAAAAGGTGCTATGGTGGCGTATGGCTCCGAGGCTACTGGCATTACTAAGTCGGAGAGCGGATATAAGATCAGCGTTAATAATAACAATGAAGCTTTGGAGATAAAATCAACTATAGTGATTAACTCTGCCGGACTTGATTCGGACACTGTAGCTGGATCCGCCGGTATCGACCTTAAGAAAAATAAATATGAGCTGCATTATTGTAAAGGCCAATATTTCAGGGTTACATCAGGAAAGGCAAAGCTTTTGAACAGGCTGGCCTATCCAGTTCCTAAACCGAAAAGCGCAGGTTTAGGCGTGCACGCAACTTTGGATTTAGGAGGAGGTTTAAGATTCGGCCCGGATGATAAGTATCTTAATAACCGGATTAAGGATTACTCGGTTGATGAGAGCAAAAAACGCGAATTTTATTCATCAGCGGTCAAATTCATGCCGTTTATTAAAGAAGAGGATTTAAGTCCGGATTCTGCTGGTATCAGGCCAAAACTTCAGGGAGAATCGGGAGAATTCAGGGATTTTGTAATTCAAGAAGAATCGGATAAAGGCCTTCCCGGGTTCATTAATCTTATCGGTATTGAGTCTCCGGGCTTAACCGCTTCACCGGCAATAGCGAAATATTTGAAAGGATTACTGAGATGAAGGTTCCGTTTGGTACGATATCCATTACACCGGAATCCCGAAAATTAATTAATCAAGCTATTAATTCCGGGAGGGTCTCTAGCGGTAAACTTGTCCGGGAGTTTGAAGAAAAATTCGCCAAGCTGGTAAATGTTAAAGAGGCGGTAGCTGTTTCTAGCGGAACTGATGCTGATATTTTGGCTCTGGCTGCGCTCTATGATTTTGGCGCCAAGCGCCAAGATGAGGTTATCGTTCCGGCACTATCTTTTGTTGCTACAGGTAATGCGGTTTTACATGCCGGATTTAAGCCCGTATTCGTGGATATCGAGAGGGATACATTAAATATCAACCCCGAACTTATCGAGAAAAAGATCACCAGGAAAACGGTTGCGATCATGCCTGTTCATCTTATGGGTAAGCCGGCAAAGATGGATATTATCAGCAGGATCGCTAAAAAGCATAAATTATTTGTGATTGAAGACGCTGCCGAGGCTCATGGAGCCAGGTATAAAGGAAAAAATGCCGGGGAGTGGGGAGATATGGCTGCCTACAGCCTGTATCTGGCCCATATTATTACTACAGTTGAAGGCGGTATTATTACGACTAATAATGAAAAACTTAGCGCCATATTAAGATCACTTCGCTCTCATGGCCGGGCTTGTAAATGCAAAGTTTGTGTTGTCAATACTGCTTCCGAATATTGCCCGAAGAGATTCAAATATGGCAAAGATATCCGGTTTATTTTTGAACGCGCGGGTTATTCATCGAAAATGAATGAGCTTGAGGCGGCAGTTGGCTTAGGCAGCCTTAGCGCGTATCATGAGATCATTAATAAAAGGCACCATAATCTTATTACCATGATTAAGAGGCTGAGGGAGTTCAGCGAGTATTTTTTTACTATACAAGAGGATAAGAACGAAAGGATCGGGCCGCACGCCTTTCCAATAATCGTCAAAGAAAATGCCCCGTTTAACAGGGATGAATTGGCCACTTATCTTGATCGGCGCGGGATAGACACCAGGGATCTTTTTTCCTGCATGCCTACACAATGCCCGGGTTTTAGTTTTCTTGGGGCTCGGCTCGGAGATTTTCCTAATGCCGAGTATATGGGCAACCACGGAATTCATATCGGCGTACATCAGGATATCAATGAAAAACATATTAATTACATCTTTAGCGTTTTGAAGGCTTTTATTGCTTCGAAAGTAAAATGAATAAAAAATCGCGCATATATGTCGCCGGCCACACCGGATTTGTCGGCAGCGCTTTAACCCGGAAACTAAAAGACCTGGGTTTTAAGAAGCTGATCTTAAAGACCCATAAAGAGGTTGATCTGGTTGACCAGGATAAAGTAAATAAGTTATTCAAAAAAACGCGGCCGGAGTATGTTTTTCTTCTAGCGGCTAAGGTCGGCGGAATTCGGGCGAATAATACTTACCCCGCTGATTTTATCTACCAGAATATCGCCATTCAGGCCAATGTAATACAGGCAGCATATAAATACAGGGCGAAAAAATTGATTTTTCCAGGGAGCGCCTGCATGTTCCCGAAATATTGCCCCCAGCCGATGAAAGAGGATTATTTGCTTGCCGGTTTAATTGAGCCGACCAATGAACCGTTTGCGGTTGCAAAGATAGCCGGGGTCAAGATGTGCCAGGCATATAATCGCCAGTATAAGACTAATTTTATTTCTGTTGTTCCGGCGACAATTTACGGCCCGGGAGACCATTTTGGTGTTGATGGCCACGTTATGGCTGCTTTAATTAAGAAGTTTTCCGGGAGAGAGGTAAAGGTTTGGGGCAGCGGCAAACCAAAGAGAGAATTTATTTTTATTGATGACGTTGTAAGCGCTTTAATCTTTCTGATGCAAAATTATAGCGGCGGCGAAATGATCAATATTGGGACAGGAAGAGAGATTTCCATTAAGAATCTGGCAAGAAAAATAAATGATATTATTTCATTTGATGGAAAGGTCACCTTTGACACAAGTAAGCCTGATGGCATGCCGCGCAGGCTTTTGGATTCCAGAAAACTATTAAATATGGGTTGGAAGCCGCAAGTTGATTTAGAAAAAGGGATTAAATTGACCTGCGCGTGGTATAATACAAATACTAAATGAAAAAAGCACTGGTAACCGGGGGCGCAGGGTTCATCGGCAGCCACTTAGTGGATAAGCTGCTGGAGGAGGGTTATTCCGTAGTTGTCCTGGATAACTTTTCCACGGGCAGGCCGGAAAACCTCAAACACCAGGAAAATAACGATAATCTAAGGATCATCAAGGCGGATATCTGCGGTCTGGATGCTATCAGGCCTTATTTTAAAGGCATTGATCATGTTTTTCATCTGGGTGCGTTGGCGGACATCGTTCCTTCGATAGTAAACCCGCTTGGCTACTACAGGTCGAATGTGGATGGT
>JAHFFQ010000043.1:6265-9882 GCA_023247875.1 Candidatus Omnitrophota bacterium
TCTGGATGCTATCAGGCCTTATTTTAAAGGCATTGATCATGTTTTTCATCTGGGTGCGTTGGCGGACATCGTTCCTTCGATAGTAAACCCGCTTGGCTACTACAGGTCGAATGTGGATGGTACTTTTAACGTAGTAGAGGCCTCCAGGAGCGAGGGGGTCAAAAAAATAGTTTATGCCGCGTCTTCATCTTGCTACGGCATTCCCGATACTTTCCCGACCCCGGAAACGGCACGGATGCGGCCACAGTATCCTTATGCCTTGACAAAATTGCTGGGCGAACAATTGGTTTTGCATTGGGGCCAGGTATACAAAATACCGGTAATATCATTAAGGCTCTTTAATGTTTATGGAACACGCTCAAGGACCTCCGGGACTTATGGAGCGGTATTCGGGGTATTTTTGGCGCAGAAGTTGAATAATAAGCCGTTCACGGTAGTGGGGGACGGCACGCAGACCCGGGATTTCACGTTTGTTACGGATGTAGCCAACGCCTTCTTTATGGCGGCTGATTCCGATTTGCGGCAGGAAGCAATGAATGTCGGCTCAGGGAATACTTATAGCGTAAGCCGCTTAGTTGAGCTTTTGGGAGGAGAAGTTACCTATATACCCAAGAGGCCGGGTGAACCGGATTGTACATTTGGGGATACTGCTAAAATCAGGAAGCTGTTGGGCTGGAGCCCAAAGGCCAGCTTTGAGCAAGGGGTAAAATCCATTCTTGATAATATCGAGTATTGGAGAGCCGCTCCGGTATGGACCCCGGAGAAAATAGAAGTAGCTACTCAAGATTGGTTTAAATATCTTTCAAAATGAAAAGAAACCCTCAAGCGAAAATCAAGACAATAAATGAACTTGCCTCTATTCTTGAGAAACTGAGAAAAGAAGGCAAAAAAATAGCGCATTGCCACGGCTGTTTTGACCTTTTACATCCCGGCCACCTGAAGCATTTTCAGGCAGCCAAAAACAAAGGGGATGTGCTGGTGGTTACCCTGACAAAGGATGAGTATGTGAATAAAGGCCCGGGCAGGCCTGTTTTTAACCATCATTTGCGCGCCGACAGTATCGCGGCTTTAGAATGCGTGGATTATGTGGCGATCAACGAGTGGCCGACCGCGATAGAGACGATCAAGATACTTAAGCCGCATTTTTATGTCAAGGGAAGCGATTACGCCGATCGCTCCAATGACCTTACCGGTAAGATCTATGAAGAAGAGGAGGCGGTAAAATCAATAGGAGGGATGATCCATTTTACCGATGAAGTTTCCTTCAGCTCGACCTCTTTGATTAATACCTTTCTCTCTCCTTACCCGCAGGAGGCCAAAGAATTCTTCCATGTTTTTAAGAAAAAATATTCCGCCTCCGATATTATTAACCGGCTCAAAGCCGCAGAAGACCTAAAGGTCCTGGTTATCGGGGACATCATTATTGACGAGTATCATTATTGCTCCGGGATGGGAAAATCCGCCAAGGACAATATTATCGCTACGAAATTCTCCAATGAGGAGGTCTTTGCCGGAGGGGTATTGGCAGCGGCCAATCATATCTCAGGTTTCTGTAAGGATGTTACCCTGATCAGCTGTGTAGGCTTAAAGAATAATTATGAGGATTTTGTTACCGGACATCTAAAAGCCAATATCAAGCAGGAATTCTATTTCCGCCAGGATGTGCCTACGGTAGTCAAGCGCAGGTTTGTTGATCCGGCTTTTTTAACCAAACTTTTTGAGGTTTGTTACCTGGAAGACTCTTTGCTGATGCCCAAGGAGATCGAAGAGGAAATTTGTGAGAGCCTAAACAGGAGTTTAAAGCATTTTGACCTTGTGCTGGTTACGGATTTCGGCCATGGAATGATCACCCCGAAGATAATCAAGCTGCTTAGCGAGAAAGCAAAGTTCCTGGCGGTCAATGTCCAGACCAACAGCGCTAATCTTGGCTACAACCTTATTACCAAGCTGCATCGGGCGGATTTTATCTGTATTGATGAGCCGGAGCTAAGGCTTGCCTGCCATGATAAAACCTCTAACATTGAGCGTTTAATTATGGAGGTGAGCAAGAAGATCAACTGCGACAAGATAATCATTACCAGGGGGCATAAGGGTTCCCTGGTTTATTCCGCAAAAGAGGGGTTTATCCAGATCCCGGTCTTCTCCAAGGATGTAGTGGATAGAATAGGCGCTGGGGATGCATTTTTCTCGATAGCAGCGCCATGCGTATGCAAAAACAACCCAATGGAGGCAGTGGGCTTTATCGGCAATGCGGTAGGCGCGATCAAAGTGTTGATCGTGGGCAACCGTTCCCCGGTTGAGCCGGTGCCTTTATACAAATACATCACTACTCTTTTAAAATGAAAAATAAACCTTTTGCGGAATTAACCGATTTGTTGACAGGGATAGAAACGACGGATTCTGAAGGTAAGGCGATCGATCTTCATAAAGGCATCTTTCAGGCCGTCAAGCTTATATCCCGGCAAAGTAAACATGGGAATAAGGTGATCTTTGTAGGTAACGGCGGGAGCGCTTCTATTGCCAACCATATGGCCACGGATTTTCTTAAGAACTTAAAAGTTGCCTCTCTGGCATTCAGCGATTCAAGCCTGCTTACCTGCGTAAGCAATGACCTGGGTTATGAGAGCGTTTTTTCCGTGCCTATAGCGCGCCTGGCTAAGAAAGGGGATATTCTCTTTGCCATAAGCAGTTCGGGAAAGTCAAAGAATATCTTAAGCGCGGTTTACTGCGCGAAAAAGAGAGGGTGTTTTGTCATAGGCCTTTCGGGTTTTTCCAACCGGAATCCCTTAAGAGGCATGGGGGATATAAATTTCTACGCTCCTTCTTCCTCTTACGGAGCCGTTGAAATTGCCCACCTGGCGATCTGCCATGAGATAGTAGATATCCTTTATAAAAAATAAACAAAATGGATAAGTATAAGATAGATAGCCACAAATTAATGTATCATGTTGACAGGGCAAGTGCCTGGCTTAAAGGCAAGCCAATTTATCCTGTTTACATGGAGGTGTCTCCGGCAGGTTCCTGTAACCATCGTTGCGTGTATTGCGCCCTGGATTTTATGGAGTATCAGCCCAGATTCCTGGAGACACAAATGTTCAAGAAAAGGCTTAAGGAGATGGGGCGGCTTGGGGTAAAAAGCATTATGTACGCCGGAGAAGGGGAGCCGTTCCTGCATAAAGATATGGCGGATATAATTGCCGCTACCAAAAGATCGGGTATCGATGCTGCCGTAACCTCAAACGCTGTTTTGTTCAGCGAAAAGATCGCCGCGGCGGCCTTGCCGTATTTAAGCTGGATAAAAGTAAGCATCAATGCCGGCAGGCCTCTTACCTATGCGGAAATTCACAGGACCAGGCCGGAGGATTTCAATAAAGTTATAAAGAATATGGCTTGTGCCGCCGAATTACGCAGGAAGAAGGGATATTCTTGTGCCCTCGGTATGCAGGCCATACTTTTACCTGATAATTACGGGGAAATAGAATTACTGGCCAAGAAAGCCAGGTCTATCGGGATGGATTATCTGGTTGTGAAACCCTATTCGCAGCATCCCCTAAGCAAGACCGTCAAATTCAAAGATATTAAATACGATAAGTACCTTGATTTAGCTAATAAGTTAA
>JAHFFQ010000044.1 GCA_023247875.1 Candidatus Omnitrophota bacterium
GGCCTTAATTAAGCAGCAGGGCATGAAAGGAATATTGATAACTAACGGCCTGTTGTTAAATAATGAATTTGTGAGAAAATTAACAGCTATACGCTGGGACATCCTAAGGATAAGCCTGGATTCTCATCTTTCTGAGATTCATGATGGGATAAGGCAGGTAAGCGGTAATTTCGATAAGATCGATAAGGCGCTTATCTTGTTCAAAGAGCTTAAAAAGGAATATAAAACCCCGTTTCCTAATATTGTCTGTTGCCCTGTAATCACCAATAAAAATTACAGTTATATCTTAGAATATATGGATTATTGCATTGAAAGTGGAGTGGAGGAAATACAATTTATGCCATTAACTGAAGTCCATGAAGAGGCAAAGAAACTTTCTCTCTCTGAAAAACAAAAAGAAGAATTCATAACTTTAATAGAGAAAGCAAGAAGCGAAAAACGAGTAAGGCATAATATCGGCTTTATTATCTCTCAATACAAGAACAGCAATAGCAGCGCACAAGATGACCGTTATAATGCGCCCGATACTAAATTATATTGCATCCATCTATGGAAAACCATGGTTATTTCAGAGGAGGGCTATCTTTCCCCCTGCTCTCTGATAAAGGATAAGCTGGTAAGGATCACCGGTTCATATCTGGACGCCTGGAAGAGTGGAGCAATGAATGCATTACGGGAGAAAATATCAAAAGGAGAATTAATTAACGCAGCCTGCAAAGATTGTTGCGGCCCCTTAAGGAGCGAAACCCTTGATTTTAAGCAATATATGTCCGGCAAGGGATCAAGATGAATTTATCCAACAATGCCTTCCCTGGCACAGTTACAATATTCCCATTTAAACGGCCCCAAATGGATTTGCTAAGAAGATCCTTCTACTATTTGTCGCGTTTTCTCGTAATACCCCTTATCCCCCCAGAAATGTTAATACTTTCCCTGACAGAATGCTGCAACCTAAAATGTATAACCTGTAGCCTTGGAAAGGAGATAACGAAGGAAAACTTAAGCGTGGATATAAAAAAAATATTTAACATTCTTCATCAAGCTCAAGAGATGAAAGTTAAGACAGTGGTACTGAGTGGGGGTGAGCCGTTTCTAGTTAAAGAAATATTTGAAATAGCAGAGTATATTAAAATGCTCAAAATGACGGTTTGTGTAACCACAAACGGTTTTTATAATGACCAGTTGCTTAATAAAATAGCCGGTTCTCAGATAGACCACCTTCATTTCTCACTGGACGGATTAGGCCGGCATCACGACGAAATAAGGGGCAAGGGTAGTTATGACAGATTAATTCACTCCGTTGGTCTGATCAGGCAGCTAAATCCCGGCCAATCTATCGGTTTTGGGACAGTGATTTGCAGTAAAAACTGTAATGAATTATTCGCAATGACAAAGATCGCCGATGATTTAAAAGTAAACACTATGAACTTTATCCCGCTTTTGGCTAATAATATCGACCCCCAACATTCAAGAAAAGGGCGGGAATACAATCAGCTTTGGCCGGAAGACAAGGATTTGATTGACCTGGAAAGAAATTTTAAGATGATCCTCGGCTATCAATATAAACAGCTTAAAATTGATTTAAATCCGGATTTTAACCTTTTGTATGATTACTATTCTTTAAAGCCGATTAGCAGGAAATGTTTTGCCGGATACAAGAGCATGATTATTACTGCGCCAAGGAAAGACGACGGTAAGCTTACCTCAAATGTATTCTTCTGCCAGGATAGCTGCGGCAATGTGTATGATATTACCATAAAGAAGGCGTGGCACTCTAAGAAGGCCGGGGAGATGAGGCGGATAGCTAAAAGATGCCAGAATCCCTGCCTGCAATTCTGCCATTATATATAAGACTGGTATGGAAAACACCGTTAATTTAGGTGAGGTGGAGAATGAATTTACCAAATACGCCATTAATATGCCGCGCGCTTGCTATATACACCTTCCTGAACATTGTTTCATGCGATGCATCCTATAGAAAGCGGAATGAGCTTATCGCAAATGAAATTGAAAAAATATACATTCTCTCGGCATCGTTTATCTTATTAATATGTTGCCCGCAAGGAATCTTATATAATTAAATTTGCCAGATGAAAAATAAATATTTGACGCGGTTCAAATTTAAGTTTAATTGTTTAAACGTAAACAAGCATATTAGTAGCTACTTATATGGCTTGCGTTCATACGAAGATATTAAGCCACTCCGCTTATTAATTCATCCCTCCGGAAAATGTAATGACAGCTGTAAATATTGCAAGAGAAATACAGATCCAAAAATCGAGCCAGATTTTTTTGGCAACAGGGACTATATAGACAAGTTAGCTAGAGACGTAGAAGAGCTGGGTATTAAGGATATACATATGCTAGGTGGCGGAGAGCCATTTTTTTATAAAGATAATATGTTTTATTTCCTGGAAAGATTAAGAAACGTAGATACGCATACAAGAATAATAACTAACGGCAAAAACTTAAATGATTCGGATATAAGCAGTATTGTTAAGGATGAGCTTGTAAGCAATTTGAATATAACCCAGAGCACAGATTCCGAAGAGATGGCCGGCAAGTTGTATCAAAATAAGGAAAGGCATACCCATACGATCTCTCTTTTGGGCAACATACTTAAATATAAGAAACTTTATAATAAAAAATTCCCTCAAATTGATATAATGTTTGTCTTGTCCAACCTAAATTATAATAAAATTGATAAAATTATTTCTATGTTGAAAGAGCTCAAAGTAAATTATTTCTTTATGCAGCCCTTGAGGATTGATTGCGATGATTATAAGGAACTGGACTTATCAGAAGAGCAGAAAAAAGAGTTTTTAGTAAAGATACCCGAGACAAAGAGGCTTCTTCGAAAGGCGAATATCGTCTCCAATATAAACGATTTTGAGGTCAATGATGACTTTATCACGGATTCCCGGGATTATAAATCTGTGATTCCTGACACCATATTGACAGGCAGGCATCTTAAGATAGGATGCTATTTCCCATTGACCACCATTGCCATTCATCACGATGGAATTATCCCCAAGTGTTATTTCAATAAACCGCTTTTCGATAGGAATTATTTCTCCATTTCTTCATTGAAAGAAGAAATAAGAAGCGCGGGTTACTTAGATTTTGTTAAGAATTTTGTCGGGGGGAACTGCCTGTCTAGCTGTGATGGCTGCCGGATATGCATTTTAAACGAAATGAGGGAGATCAAAAAGGACTTTATTAATTTTAAAAAGAAAAACGATATACTTGTTAATTGTCCCTAGGAAGATTAAGTTCGTAATTCCGCCACTATTTATGAAAAGGATAAGCGCGACCTTAAAAAGAATATTTGCAAAAGGATACGGTATTATGGCGAAGAATGTTTATGATAAAATCCGCGAAGAAGGGTTGCTCCCGGAAAATTGAATCTTTAATTTAACGAGTATTAAATTGCCGAATGGGGATTCTTAAGCAAAATTTACTATATTGGTTATCCAGAAGGATTAATTATCCTTTTATCGCACCTTCGATAATTCAGGTTTCACTTACTTACCGGTGTAATCTTAGGTGTCGGATGTGCACAATTGCGGGGATGTCTCCTGAAGAGGAAGAAATATCTACTGACAAAATATACAAGATAATTGATGATGCGGCTCTTTACGGAATAAAAGAATTACTCCTGACAGGGGGAGAGCCATTCTTAAGAACAGATATATTCAGCATATGCGATTATTCTCATGCCAAGGGGATGAGAAATATTATTACGACCAATGGTGTCCTTATAGACGGGGAAATGGCGGAACGCATAGCCGGTTCAAACCCGGGCCACATACATTTTTCGCTTGATGGCCTGGAAGGCACGAATGATTATTATAGAGGGAAGGGCGCGTTTGGAAAAATTATTGAAGCCATAAAGCTGCTGGATAATAAGCGGTCTAAGGGAAGGCATTTCTCTTTGGGGATAGCCCTTACCGTTATGGATAAAAATGTCCCCGAGCTTTATGATGTAGTGAAATTGGCCGATATCCTTAATGTGGATGTCATCAATTTCCAGCCGCTGATCAGCGATAACGCCAATTTCATTGACAGGAAGATACCGCAAAATTGGGTTGCCGCGGAGAAGATACCGTTACTGAGAGATCAAATTAAAGAAATAGAAAAAACCGCATGGAGACATGTTACTGTGTTGAAAGAGCCCCGCCTGGAATTATTGGTTAAATATTACCAGGGCGCGCTTCATAAAAAGGATTGGACTTGTTTCGGAGGTTTTAAAACCGCATTTGTTTGTTTCTCCAAGAAGGAGCCGCTTCTTTATACCTGCCACGGTATTTGCGGCAACCTGAGCGAGGTATCGTTGAGAAAAGCCTGGACATCCCGCCAAGCCAAAGAATTAAGGCTGCATTCGGCAAAATGTAAAAACTTATGCATACAGTCCTGTTATTCGCGGGAGGCATCAAGCAGCCTTAAAAATGCCTTAGGATCGCAAAGCCGGAAAGGGCAATAATGAATGAGTATCTAGAGCGGGAATTAATAAAGGTTGAGGATATGATCGGGTTTTATGCCAGCCGGGTGATCTCCTATCCTTTAGTGCCGCCGGAACATGTATATTTTTCGCTGACCAATAGATGCTGCTTGCGCTGTATTATGTGTGATATACCAAAATCTCCGGGCAACCAGGAAAATGAATTGAGCACCGATGAGGCAAAAAAGATTATATTGCAGGTTAAAGATCTGGGGGTAAGGCACCTGATCTTTTCCGGAGGAGAGCCTTTGCTTAGGGATGATCTTATCGAACTTGTGCGTTTTTCCAGGGAAAAAGGCATCCCCTGGGTGGATATTATTACAAACGGCATATTGTGCGATGACCGGATCGTGCAGGAGTTGATCAAGGCAGGATTAAACCACGCCACTGTTTCGTTGGATGGGATCTCGGAGGTCAACGATATGATCAGGGGCCAGGGCTCATTCCAAAAGTCTGCCGATGCCATCGACAAATTTAATTACTACAAAAATAAACTGAATGCCAGGCATCCCACCATCGGTATAAATTTTACTATTTTGAATAGAAATATTAATGATATGCTCAGGATCGTTGAGTTCGCCAAAAGCAAAAGATGTAATACGGTTGTGCTTCAGCCTGTCCTGGTCAGCAATGTCAGCATGCATGACCGCAATAAAAATACATTATGGCCTTCGGCTGATGAGCTGGTTACCCTGGAAAATAATATACGCACATTGATCAATATGAAGGAAAAGGGCGGCCAATCCATAATATATTCAGATCCTGCCATACTGAAGAGGGTCCCTGATTATTTCCGGGGAAAAAGGCCGGGGAAACATTTTAAATGTTATGAGGCTATCAAGCGGATCGTAATAACTTGCGATGGGAAATTGTGGAGCTGTTCGGGGTTATACGGAGACTTAAGAAACGAGAGCTTAAAGCAGGTTTGGTTTTCGGCAGAAGCACAAAAGATCAGGAGTACCGTAAGAAAATGCAAGGCTCACTGTCTTCAGGACTGCGTATATTTCCCAATGGATTTAACAGGGCAGGTAAAAAGCCTCCTATCCGATTTCAGGGATATTCAAGATAATAATGAAATACGTCGGAGGTTAATCGCAAGTATAGACTACAGTATTGCCAAGTTAACGGAGTGTAAGAAATCAAATTTTATGAGCTATTTTGGCTTAAAAATGGCACTGAACAAGCTGAATGCCGTTAAAAAAGTGATCTTAAAAGGCAGTATAGCTGCTGCATAGATCGGAAGGTACCCTGTGAAACATATAAAAAAATTTGATCAGAACCTAGCCTATTATTTTTCCCGGGTTTTAAACAGGCCGTTAGCAAAGCCTCTCTGGGCGTATATAAGCCTTAGCCATCAATGTACCTATAACTGCCAGATGTGCGGGGTGGTGAAGATATTAAAGGGCTATGAGTTAAGTATGGACGCCATACGCAAGGTTTTTGACGAGATGGCTGCCTGGGATTGGGATTTTACGGTGGTCATTACCGGAGGAGAGGCTTTTTTGAGAGAAGATATATTTGACGTGTTTCAGTATGCGCAAAGATGCAGGCTGAACCTGGAGGTAGTCAGCAACGGCGCGCTCATAAGCCCGGATATTTCGGATAAGATCATGTCTTCGGGCCTGAATAATATAGCGATCTCCCTGGATGGGGCTACAGAACAAACCCATGATTTTATAAGAGAAAAGGGGGCATTCATAAAGGCAACGGAAGCACTCAAGAATCTTGCTGCAGCGAAGAAAAAAAACGGCTCCGGGCCTCAGATATCCGTATGGACTACGATTATGAAGGAGAACGTGGGGGAGCTTTCCGATATCATCCCGCTGGTTAAAGGGTTAGGTGCGGAGTGCTTGGTCTATCATCCGGTGATCGTAGCCCAGGAGGATATGCAGAACACCTCCCCCAACGCGCGTTTTTGGCTTGGACAAAATGATATCAATGAGCTTAAAGGGCAAATCGATAAAATCGCGGATTACCAAAGAAACCATGGGTTGGTGGCATTTTTGCATGACCCCTATTTATGGATTAAACATTTTAAAGGCGAATTGACCAAAAGTGAATGGTCATGTAATCCTTTTGTTTTTATAAACATCGGTCCAGATGGAGAGGTGAGAAGCTGCGGAGCGGCATTCGGCAATGTAAGAAAGATTGGCCTTGGCGCCTGCTTGAACACCGAAGAAGCCTCCAGGGCCAGGGATATTATGAAGAATTGCGCAAAGCCATGCCTGCAGACCTGCTGGGCTAATCCGGAAGCAGATTCCTTAACAGATATTATTAATACATTTATCCGTGATATTAAAGAAGATAATCTTGGGGCCAAGGACAAAAAAGAATTGTTAACCGTTGCGCTATCCAAATTGATTGATTACGAGGGAATGCTGGAAAAATGCCGAACCTGAATGAAGTAATCTTTTCCATTACCAACAGATGTAATTTAGGGTGCAGGATGTGCGATATACCTTGCGCTAAAACCGAGGAGTTATCCACGGAACAGTGGAAAAAAGTCATTAATGACGCTTCTGCTTTAGGGGCGCAGACTATAGTCTTCAGCGGAGGAGAGCCGCTATTAAGAGAAGACATATTCGAACTGATCTCTTTCACAAAAAAGAATAATCTGAACGCCTGCGTTACTTCAAATGGATGTTTAATTAATGAACCTGTTGCCATAAGGCTTTCTGAATCAAGGGTTAATGTCGTGAATATCTCCATAGAAGGCCCCAGGGAAACGCATGATTTCTTGAGAGGCAAGGGGAATTTTGATAAAGCAATTGCTGCCCTTGACTGGCTTAGAAGATGCAAGATAGAATCTACCATAGCTTCAACCGTATCAAGGCATAATTACGCAGAGCTGGCTTATATCTTGGAAATAGCTAAAAACTACGGAGCAACTACTGTAAGGCTGCAGCCTTTTAATGTAATTTTTTTAAAGGATGACACGCGAAAGGACGAATTTTTAATAGCCAGACGGGATATCCAGAAGGTAGAGGACGTAATCAAGGGGTTCATTGATAAAGCCAAAGAGTACAAAATTTCCATTAACCCGGAAAGTTATTTATTCAAGATACCGGAGTATCTTGCCGGTAAGAAATTCTATCCGGATAACTGTGCTGCGCTCTGGTATTCCTGTCCCATAAATCCGAACGGGGATGTATTCCCCTGCTGGATAGAGGGTTCAAATAAAAAGCTGATCGGTAATGTCAGGGAGGAAGGATTGTATAAGCTATGGGTCTCTGAAAAAAGAACAGAGATGGTCAATTCTATTGTCAAAAACGGATGCACCGGATGCCTGATGAGCTGCTATGATGAAGTTTTCGGCCGCAAACCTTTAAAGGAGTTTTTATTTGACAGGGCGAAGAAAGTAAGAAAAATTACCGATTACAAGAAGGTGGCCAATAAAGCAGTGCAATCCTTGAGGGGCCAGATAACGCAATTTAAGTTAAGATATAGGTTTTATTCTTCTTATAGCGGTCCTCTCTCCGTTATCCTTAAGAGGAGGCTCTCCGGAGCTTTCAGCAGGCGCAGGCAGCTAAATGGGGATAGCCGAAAAGAGCAGGCGGATATTTTATCGGAAATCGGGGTATTAAAAAATAAATTAAAGAAGGAAATAAATTCTTTATGAAGGTTGCCTTGTATATACCCTGTTTTAATTCAGCGCGAACCATTCAGGCTTGTTTGGAGGCAGTGCTCCATCAGGAGCGCCTCCCGGAACAGATCCTGGTTGTTGATGATGGCTCAACTGACGCGACAATTGAAATTGCGAAGAAATATCCGGTAAAGATTATTGGCCATCCTGAAAACAGGGGATTAGCGGCAGCAAGAAACACGGCAATAAGGAGCACGGATGCTGAATTTATCGCTTCTTTGGACAGCGACTGCGAGCCGGACAAAGGTTGGCTTGCCTGTTTGATCAAGAATATCAATTCCCCGGCTACAGCCGGAGCAGGGGGCAGGGTAGAGGAAGGTAATCTTTCCTCCCTTTTTGATATCTGGCGCTCTGTCCACATGCAACAGCATTGGGGCGCCAAGAAGAAAACCAATCCGCCATTTTTATTCGGTTCGAATACCCTATTCCGCAGAGAGGCGCTTATCAAGGCAGGATCTTACAACGAAAGCTATGGAAATAATTTTGAAGACGTAGATATCTCTAATCGCCTCAGGAAAAGCGGGTATAATTTAGTTTATGAGCCGCGGGCAGCTGCGGTTCATCTCAAGGGAGATGATTTATTCTCCTTGCTTAATAATTTCTGGAGATGGAACCTCGCCTTTTATATAGAAAAGGGTTTCTATGTAAAACCGGGAAATTTTATTTTCAAGATAAAAGATAATATCGGGCTGGCTAACCGTTTTCTCGAAGAAGACCTGAAGGCCGGGAGAAAAAAGCTGATTTATCTGGATTTTTTGATAGCCCTCCACCACTCTTTGAGAGATTTTGATTATTTTAATTTCTGCGGGAAGCAGGGCCAGTTTAATATCGACGCTTATGCCAAGGCGCCATTTTGGCTTTCTTTGCTGGACCTGACATTTTTTTACCACCTTGATCATTCAAAAAAAAGCTTGGACAGTTTTATGCCGAGGGAAAATAATTTCAAGCAGAATTTCCTCGCCCTGAATCTTGTTTTATCCGCATTTATACAAACGAGATTTAGAAATATCCGGTTTAAGAAAACATTGCACAAGCATTTATTTCTCTCTCTTTATGGGATATATGACGATCAGCTGTTAAGTAGGCTATTGCATTTATCTGAGTCGCATGCTGATTGGAGCGGGCTGTTCAAAAAAACCCAGGCTAATCTTAACAAGGGGTTCCTGAAGGCTTTATCTTTGAATTTCAGGGGATGGGCGGATAATTTAACAGGTTCTTTCCCCGGGAAAATCAAGCTGATTGAAGATTCAGCTCAACAAACCGAAGAAGCAATGGAAGTGTCTTAAGGAGGATTACTATGAAGAAGATTGCTAACAGGATGCCAATCACGATTATCTTGTTCCTTTTTTCTTATTTAATTGCGTTTTGCGGTATTGGTTCCGGTGTTTTTTGGGTATTTTCCAAAGGTAGGGATATCAGTTCATTTATTTATGGGCTTATGATTTTAACGGGTAGCTTGCTTCTGGCATCCTTAATAAGGATGTTTGCCGACATAGGGCAGATGATATTTGATACAAGAGGGGATCTGCAGGATTCATTCAGCCAGGCAAGAGAATTTAACCAGGACTTAAGAAATCAGCTCCAGCTTCAGGCCGATCTTCTGAAGCAAAATCTTCAAGCTTCCCGTGAGGCCCAAGAGTTGGATAAGAGATTAAGCCAGGACTTAAGAAATCAGCTCCAGTCCATAATTCAAAGAGTTGACCAAGCTTCCCGTGAGGCCCAAGAGTTGGATAAGAG
>JAHFFQ010000171.1 GCA_023247875.1 Candidatus Omnitrophota bacterium
ATTCGGAGGAGTCACCATTGAAATCGAAAAGCGGATTCTTTGTGCCGGTCTTTGTTTATTATTTTTACGGGTCGGCTTATTTCCGGGATTTTGCCTTTCATTACGGGGGGCAAACCTGATGGAGTTAAACGCTTCGCTCAAAACGAATTATAAAGTATATTCAAACATAGCTTTGGATAGTCGGCTTCAATTCCTCTTGAGCATACCGTATTTCAGGAGGTCAGACTGGCTTTTTTTGATCTATTCTAACTGGCTGGACCATGCCTGGGGGAAACCCTTCAGACAGGCCTATGAGGAAAAACTAATAAAATACCGGCTTCAGGACGCGTTGGTTTTGATGAGAAAAAAGAACCTCGGGGCTTTTACCTTGGAAATATATAAGGTAAAAAGATAGCCGATGCCCGAAGATCCCGCGCAGGAAAAAAGAATGCAGATTAAATTGTCGGTTCCGACTAATTGGCAGCCGCAGCTGCTGGATAGGCTAAATAAGACAAGAATTTACGAAATTTACGGTAAGCTCGACAGGGATGCCGTAGGGGGAGGCCGGCCGCCGTATATATTAAATTCCACCAGCCGATGCCGGGCCACGGAGCATATCCGTCTGGTCCATAAGCACGGCCTGAGATTCAATTATCTCCTTAACGCCACCTGCCTGGGAAATATTGAATGGACCTCATCGGGCCAGCGGCGGATAAGAAAACTGCTTGATTGGTTGGCCGGCGCCTCGGTAGATACGGTAACCGTTGCGGTGCCCTACCTCTTGCAGTTAATAAAGAAATGCTATCCGGTATTTAAAGTCAAAGTGTCTATATGCAGCGGCGTAGATAACGCGATGCAGGCCAGGTATTGGCAGGAATTGGGCGCCGACGAAATTACCCTTTCTTCGTGGAGCGTCAACCGTAATTTTGGATTGTTGCGGGAAATCAGGAAAGCGGTTAGCTGCGGGCTGCAGGTCTATGCGAATACGCGGTGCTTGACCGGTTGCCCCTTTACCGCGTATCATTATCTTGCCGCAAGCCATTCTTCCAGGGCAGGAGGCGCTAAAAATGATTTCTTTGTGGATTATTGTGGATTAAGCTGCGCTTATCTAACCATGCTTGAGCCCTGGCGGCTGATTGCCGGGGCCTGGATACGGCCGGAAGACTTGCATTATTACGGCAAAGAGGGCATAAACAGCGTCAAGCTTGCCGAAAGGGACATAGAGACCGAATATATCGTGCGCATCGTCGAAGCTTATACCTTAGAGCGTTATGACGGCAACCTTATGGACCTGTTCGTTAATTCCGGCAAGCGCAGCGCAGGTGACGCCCGGAGTTTCTGGAAAAAATTCGCATATTTTTTCCGCCCGGCAGACGTTAACGTGGCACGGCTATACCGGTTTCTTTCGCGCTTGCCCGCATCTGAACCGGTATACCTGGATAACAGAAAGCTTGATAATTTTCTTGAATTTTTTGTCCAGGATAAGTGCGGCCGGAGCAACTGCGATGCCTGCGGTTATTGTCTTCGGAAGGCGAAAGAAGCACTGCATTTGCCCGAGGCATACAGAGAGAAAATGATAAGGTTCTACGGGGAATTCTTGGAAAGCTCGCTGAATAAAAGGTTGTTTTCTTTTACAGGATAGCAGGAGATACCCGCGGTTTCTTCGGGAATTATGAAAATACAGCTTATATTCGCGCCTCCTTTTAGGAGATACAGGTTCGGGCAGCTGGGCGAGCAGGTTTCCCCGCCTCTGGGCATCTTGTATATAGCGGCATTCTTAAGGGAAAGGATAAGAGATGCAGAGATTAAAATAACCGATGGTACCCGCATAGGGTATGAACGCTCAATCGAAGAAATAAGGCGGTTTAGGCCCGATGTGGCGGGCGTTTCGTTTTATACCCCGGTCGCCCTTAGCGCATACAGGCTGGTTAATCTTTTAAAAGAAGAGAATCCCGGCCTCCTGGTTGTTTTGGGTGGTCCCCATGTCAGCGCGTTGCCTTGCGAAGGTCTGGTACGATCGAAAGCCGATATAATAGCGATAGGGGAGGGAGAACAGACCTTCTTTGAAATAGTAAAGAACTACAAACGAAAAAACTCATTCTCTGGTGCGAAATGGAGAGGAATAGATGGAATAGCCTATAGGGCTGATAGCGGCATATGCATGACTCCGGTAAGGCAACATATTGAAGATTTGGATTCAATCCCATTCCCGGCCAGGGATTTAATTGACCCGCGTCTTTACTCCGGTTTTTATTTAACCAGGAATACTCCTGAAGCGACAATGAGTTTCGCGCGCGGGTGCAGATTTTTCTGCACCTTTTGCGCAAATATCCAAAGGAAAAATTCTTTACCTGTTTTTCGTTCCAGAAGCCCGGAAAATATCGCGGATGAGATGGAGATGCTTAAGAATGATCTTGGAATACGCGAGATATTGGATAATTCATCCGCATTTAACAATAATGTGGAGAATGGGATCGCCATCTGCGAAGAATTGCTAAAAAGAAAACTTAATATGGCATGGAAAACATCGCTAAGGGCACATCCTTTGCCTGAGACCCTCGTAAAGAAAATGGCGGAATCCGGATGCTGGTTTGTGCAACTGGGGATCGAAAGCGGTAACCCCGGGACTTTA
>JAHFFQ010000045.1 GCA_023247875.1 Candidatus Omnitrophota bacterium
CATCAATGATCTTGATCCCTGCCAAAGCGACCATTCTTCCAAACTTTTTACCCTTGATCAGTTCCACGGCTTTTACCCCGAAGCGCGTGCCTAATACCCGGTCAAAGGCCGTCGGAGAACCACCCCTCTGTATATGGCCTAAAACGCTGACCCGGGTTTCATATCCGGTCACCTTCTCTATTTGTTCAGCCAGCCTTTCGCCGATACCGCCTAACCTGACGTGGCCAAAAGCATCCAGCTTTTGCTCCTGGGTAACCATTGAGCCGTCCTTGAACTGGGCCCCTTCGGCAACAACGACAATGCTGAAGGTCTTGCCTCTCGCATGCCTTTTTTTGATCACATTACAAACTTCATCCAGGTCAATGGGAATTTCAGGTATCAGGATCACATCCGCTCCTCCGGCAATCCCCGATTCAATGGCGATCCAGCCGGCATGCCTGCCCATGACCTCGGCAACGATGACCCGGTGATGGCTTTCAGCCGTGGTATGCAAGCGGTCAATGCATTCCATGGCCACATTCAAAGCCGTATCAAAACCAAAGGTGTAATCCGTGGAAGAAAGATCATTATCAATGGTCTTGGGAACCCCGACGATATTCGGCAGGCCATCCTTGGCCAGTTTGGAGGCAACCCCCAGGGTATCCTCTCCGCCGACGGCAACCAGGGCATCCAGCCCGATTTTCTTAAAATTGTCCTTAACCTTTTGCAGCTCCCCTTCCTTCTTATACGGGTTAGTCCGGCTGGTGCCTAAAATGGTGCCGCCTTTAGGCAGTATCCCGGAGATGGCAGAGAGATCCAAAGGCATGGTGTCATTCTCTACCAGCCCCTTCCAGCCATTTTTAATCCCCACGATCTCATAACCTTCGAGTAATGCCTTACGCACTACCGCCCGGATAACCGGATTCAACCCCGGACAATCACCGCCCCCTGTTAAAATACCGATCCTTGCCATTTTTGAGCTCCTTATTAGACCCGTCCATAACCGCCAAACGGTATTGTTGGTTTGATCTCTTTGTCAAAATCCTTTCTCCTGCGGCTATCCCTCTCATCATGCGCGATCTTAGCCACATGGATCCTGATTATGATCTGTTCTTCAAGGCCTAATACCTCCTGGATCCTGGACTTGGCGATATCCTGAAGCCGCGATGTAAGCTCCGGGATATTGGCCTCAGAGCGCAGGACAACGCGCATATCCGCGATGATCCCTTTTTTATTCGCCACGACATTAGGCCTTAACTCCTTGATCTCCGGGATCACCCCCGCCAGCCTGCGGATCAGGTCCTCCACCGCGGAAAGCGAAATAGTTACCTGTCCGCCTGAAGTAGAAAAAGCGATCGTCTTCTCCCTTTGGAATTTACCGAGGATGATCTGGGCAAAAGAAAAGCTTATCAGGATCAAAAGCGCCCCCACCATGCCTATGATTATCCGGGAGTTTGAGCTGGACTGAAGAAAGATCAGAAAATTGTTAACATCCTGGGGCAATAGAAGGTTCAAAGCGAAGACGATCAACACCAGGCCGATCACGGTAATAACCGCGGCATAAAATAAAATTCCCAAAATGGAAAGAAACTTCATTATTGCCCCCTTTCTATACCCTGCACATTCACATTGATATCCTTGATGGAAAGATTGCTCATTTTATCAAGCGCTAGCCGCACATTTTCCTGAACGCGGCCGGCGATATCCGGGATATTATAACCGTATTTGATAATCAGCGGGATATCCACCCTGACCTCTTCATTCCTGGAAATATCTACTTTTATCGCGGCTAATGATTTCTGACCGACCAGCGCAAGCAGCCCGTTTCTTAAGCCCCCGCCGACCCTTTTGACCCCTTCGATCTCACCGGCGGCAATGGCTGATATGGAAGCGATAACGTTTTTATGGATCCTGACTATCCCCAGCTCATTTCTTGTCTCTTCGCTTTTCATCTATTCTCCTTTGCCTACAAAGGCACACCCGCGTAACTCCTTATAAACGCGGGGTGTCTATACCTTCACTCTCCAAAAGCTCCTGCACAAAATGGGTGGATATGTCCCCTTTCTTGAATAACGCGTTATCCATAACCTTGAGATGAAAAGGTATGGTGCTCTTGATGGGCGCGATATAAAATTCGCTTAATGCCCGGCGCATGGTCTTGATCGCCTCCTGCCGGTTGTTCCCGTGGACAATAAGCTTGGCTAACAGGGAATCGTAATAGGGCGGTATTTCGTATCCGGCGTAAATATGCGTATCCACGCGCACATTCGGGCCTCCGGGGAGGATCAGGGCCTCTATCCTTCCGGGTGAAGGCATAAAATTATTTTCCGGGTCCTCGGCGTTAATCCGGCATTCGATCGCCGAGCCCCTGATCTGCACATCATCCTGCTGGATCTTCAGCTTCTCTCCGCTGGCCACGCGCAGCTGCTCCTTGATCAGGTCAATTCCGGTAACCATCTCGGTGACCGGATGCTCCACCTGGATGCGCGTATTCATCTCCATAAAATAAAAGTTATTCGTTTTAACATCGAGCAGGAATTCGATCGTGCCGCAGCTGACATAACCGATCGACTTCATCCCCCTCAAGACCATCTCACCTAATTTTTTGCGCATTTTAGCGTCCACCACAGGCGAAGGTGACTCCTCCAGTAATTTCTGATGCCTTCTCTGGATGCTGCAGTCCCTCTCCCCAAGCTGCAGAATATGACCCGAACGGTCAGCGATGATCTGCACCTCTATGTGGCGCGGTTTCTCGATATATTTCTCAATATAAACACTGGAGTTGCCGAAATTCGCTTCCGCCTCGCTCTGGGCGGTCAAAAGGCTTGAAACCAGGGTGAGGTCATTGTGGCAGATACGCATTCCCTTGCCACCGCCGCCGGCAGCTGCCTTGATGATCACCGGATAACCGATTGTCTTGGCGGTCTTAAGCGCCTCCTCCTTGTTCTTGATGACCGAACGGCTTCCCGGGACAATGGGAAGCCCTGCCTTCTGCATGGTTGTGCGCGCCGCCATCTTATCCCCCATAAGCCGGATATTCTCCGGTGTCGGGCCGATAAAAGTAATCTTACAGGATTCACAAATCTCGGCAAAATGCGCGTTCTCAGCCAGGAACCCGTAACCCGGATGGATGGCCTCTACGTCGGTGATCTCCGCCGCGCTGATAATCGCGGGGATATTTAAATAACTATTGGAGGATGATGCCTGGCCGATACAGATGGCTTCGTCGGCAAAACGCACGTGCAGGCTGTTGCGATCGGCCTGGGAGTAAACAGCGACGGTACGGATGCCCAGGTCATGGGCAGCGCGGATTATTCTTAAGGCGATCTCGCCTCGGTTGGCAATGAGTATTTTGGAGAACATCTTTCTTTCTAGAGCGGCTCAATAAGGAATAAAGACTGGCCGAATTCAACCGGCTCAGCGTTATCTACCAGTATCTCGAGAATCTTGCCCCTTATCTCTGATTTTATTTCATTCATAAGTTTCATTGCCTCGATAATGCAGATCACCTGTCCCGGCTCGATCATCTGGCCTACCTCAACATAAGCAGGCGCCTCCGGATTAGGCGCGCGGTAAAATGTGCCTACCATGGGAGATTTTATCTCCGCTGCTTTAACCAGGTTTTTATCCTGCGCTTCAAGGGCAGCCTGCCCGGGAGCTGCAGGCACGGAAACCGCACCCTGCCTTTCTATGACTACCGGGCCGTTAAGGCCTTCAAAACCGGCAGCTGTTTTCTTAAGCCGGATGCGCATACCCTCCTTCTCCACCTCAAACTCAACCAGGCCGTTTTCATTCATCAGGTTGATCATCTCTTTGATTTCTTTGATGTTCATAGAGGACTCCTTTAATTGATCCTTTCCACATAAGTACCGCCGGTGCGGGTATCCACCTTGATCCTGTCACCCACATTAATAAATAACGGGACCTGTATAATCGCCCCGGTATCGACCGTGGCCGGCTTATTCCCGCTCTTTGACGAATCCCCTTTTATGCCCGGTTCAGTCCCCACAATGTTGAATTCAATGAAATTAGGCAGGCTGATAGACAAGGTATCCCCTTTAAAGAAATAACCCTGGATCTCCAGGTTATCCTTTAATAACTTCGCCTTATCCCCTACAGTTTCTTCGGGTATGGCGATCTCTTCAAAATTATCGCTGTCCATAAAATGGAACATGCCGCCGCTTGAATACTGGTATTGCAGCGTGCGTTCCTCTACGAAAGCCTGCTCGATCTTTTCATCCCCGCGAAAGGTCTTCTCCTGGGAGTTGCCGGTTTTCATGTTGCGTAGCCGCGCCCGCACAAAAGCAGCGCCCTTGCCCGGCTTGACATGCTGGGCATCCAGGCAAACATAGACATCCCCGTCAACTAAAATAGTTACCCCTGATTTGATCTCATTTATTGATAGAGCCACTTAACACCTCGCATCTTTTGCTTGTCACTAAAACCATATCCTCGATCCTTATCCCGAATTTACCGGGCAAATATATCCCAGGCTCTACTGTAAAAGTCATGCCTGGCTTTAAGGCAGCCGCCTCTTTGCCTCTGATACGCGGCTCCTCATGCACCTCCAGGCCGAAACCATGGCCCAGATTGTGGGTAAAATACCCGGCATACCCTTTTGAACGGATATATTCCCGCGCAACCCTATCAATTTCAGCCATTTCTGCGCCAGGCCTTATCCTTTTTATCGCCAGATCCTGCGCCGCAAGCACGATATCGTAAACCTTGCGGACAAGAACGTTTATTTTACCCAAAAAGAAAACCCTTGTCAAGTCGGATTTGTAACCCTGGAAATCAACCCCCAGGTCAATAAGCACAGGCTCATTGTCCTTTAACCTTCTTGCGCCTGAAAGGTGATGCGGTTGGCTTGAGTTGTGCCCTGAGGCCACGATTATATCAAAAGCAGAGGCCCTGGCGCCTTGATACCTGATGAAACGCTCAAGCTCCGCGACCACTTCAACTTCTTTAATGCCCGGCTTAAGGAACTTCCTGATATGTTGCAGAGATAAAGCGGTAATCCGCGTTGCCTTCCTGATCCTGGCGATCTCCTGTTTATCTTTAACCTGCCTTCTATCTTCGATGATGCCGTTCGTCGGGACCAGGGCAAAGCCCTCTTTAGCGTATTCCTTGATCCTGGAAAACTCGGCAAATGGCAGATGCCTCTCTTCAAAACCAACGCTGCTTAAGCCCAATTCCAGGGCTGCCCGGGCAATACATTTAAACACCGGGCCATTGCATTCTTTGAGCCTGGCATTATCTTTGAGGAAAGATCTGGCCTCCTCCGTATAACGGGAATCGGTAAAATAAATATTCCCTTTTTCGGAAATCAAAAGATAGGAATCGCGGCTTAAGGATTCAGTGAGATAAGATATATTCGCCGGCAGGGAGAGCAGCAGGCCGTCAAGCCCTCTCTCTTTTAATTGGGAATACGCGCTTTTCAGGCGGAGGTTCATCGTGCTTCAATTAAGTCTAAAAGGGCTTCCAGGCCCAAAGTGTAGCTCCTGGGCCCAAACCCCAGGATCGTTCCTTTGGCTACGGGGGAGACCAGCGACTTATGCCTGAACTCTTCACGGGAATAAATATTAGAAAGGTGAACTTCTACCGTTATTAACCCGCAGGCAGCTATGGCATCGCGCAGGGCCACGCTGGTATGGGTATAAGCTGCCGGGTTGATCAGGAGGCCCTGGAATTTATTCTTTTTGGCCTGCTGGATAAAATCTACGATGCGGCCTTCAAGGTTACTCTGCTTAATGACAAGAGATGCCCCTCTTTTTTTAGCCGCCTTTGTTAGCATCCGGTTGATCTGAGCTAAAGTTACCCGGCCGTAAATTGCCGGCTCGCGCTTTCCCAGCAGGTTCAGATTGGGCCCGTGGATGACAAGTATTTTTTTCATTCTGCCTCATCGACGAGCATTATGGGGATGCCGCCGCGCACCGGATATTTCTTCCCGCACTTCTTGCAGACAATTTTATCGTTTTTAAGCTCCACGTCGGATTTACAGGCAGGGCAGGCCAATATATCAAGCAGTTCTTTGTCGATCATTTCGCTTTTCCTTTCTCCTTCTCCAGATAAGCCACCCTCAATTCATAAAGTAAATTCTCCAGGAGCTCAGTTTCCTCATTGGATAGGTTATTACCGGTCTTCTCCTTCAGCATACCCAGGGTATCAATAAGGAATTTTGCCTGAATTAGATCCTCTTCAACCTTATCCGTTAGCGGATTAGGCATATGCCCCAGGGCAATGGATGCCTGCATGGCAAGAGTAGTGACAAAAAATTTAAAGTCCGGGACAGGAGGTACAAATCCGGCCTTCTCCTTAGGAGTTGCTTTTTCCTTTTCTACGCTCTGCTTCCAGTCTTCGTCTACCTTCTTTTGGCTTCGGCTATCGGAAGCCGAACCATGGTCCGCTGACCTACTCATTTCATCCATATTTTAATAGATTGTGATTCCGGCATAACCGACTACGCTGGAAAAATCTTTAGTCGTATCGCCGCTGGTCTGGTATTCGATCAATTCGGCTTTCTTGGCTCCAAGCAGCTTAGCCGCTTTTATCATGACGGTGACCGGAGCAAAACCGCACATTGAGATATCAAACTGACTGACTGCCCGGGTTAATTTATTTTCATCCAGACTTATTATTGCCTCTATCGCCATGGCGTCCTTTTTCCCGGCGCTGGCCTGCTCCTCGTAATGAGTAAGGTCTGAGCTGGCAATGATCATGACTGAGCCCTTAAGATCATTCCCCTTGATCGCCGCGGCTAATTCCTCGCCGAGCTCTTTAAGCGCATCCAGGTCATCGCTCATGATAGAGACAGGGACAATTTTAAAATCCTTGCTGAAATACTGCAGTATAGGCAGCTCCACCTCCAGCGAGTGCTCATCCAGGTGCGCCAGCATATCCGCTTCCAGATGCCGGGTTTTATTTAAGAGCAGCTTAGCCAGCCTTTCATCGATCTCTACGTTACCAAGGGGAGTTTCCCAAAACCCCCGGGGCATTATACTAAAAGCCGCCCCGCTGCCGGTATGATTCGGCCCCAAGAGTATAACGGTGTTTTTAATGTTAACCTTTGAAATTGTCTGGACAGCAACCCTGCCGGAATAAATGTATCCGGCATGGGGCAGGAGGCACCCTATGACCTCCTTCTTTGGGCCACCTTCACCCGCGTAAAGAGAGATCATTTTATTGATCTCTTTGGCTGATGAAGGATAAAACTGGCCGGCTGCAACGGGCTTACGGATATAAGGCTGCTCCATCCCTTATCTTCTGGTTTTTGCTTTCTTTCTTTTGCGCTCGCTGGGTTTTTCGTAATGCTTGCGGTCGCGCACCTCCCGCAGTATACCTTCCTGTTCGATCTTCTTCTTGAAGCGGCGCAGCGCGGATTCAAAAGATTCATCTTTCTTGACTTCAACCTGTGACAATATGATCATCTCCTTTCGGTTTAATTTTGAGCTTTTAATATACCATTCTTTCAGAAAAGTGTCAATAATTCTGCGCTGCCTGTCATCAAGCGGATGGCTACTCTATTTGAAAAGATATGATGATGTTAAAGGAAAGCTGCTGGTAGTCCAGCTCTTTGGGAAAGCTTGGGAAGGGAGATGCCTCTCTTACGCTCCTTAGCGCGATACCCTTAAGATAATCATCGGCGCTTGTTTTTTCCTCCACCAGGCGCGCGTTCCTGATCAGGCCGTCATTTGAGATAATAAAGGACACATACACCTCCCCTGTTTCATTATGGGTGTAGTTTTGATAGGCGCTGCGGCGGATCTTCTCACGGACGATCTGATAGTAAGTGATGTAACTGGGGTTCTTGATCTTAGCCATATCTATCGGAGGCAGGGAGATCTTCTTTCTTATCGCTATCGGGGAGGAAGCAGTAAGGCTGGGCCGGGAGAGCTCCAGGGGCTTATTCACCGGAATGTCCTGTTTGCTTTTAAAAATCTGCTCCCGGTCAATGTAGGGTGGCGGAATATTGCTGCCGGCGGCCACCTTGGCATCAAGCTTCAGTAAGGGGTCGGATTTGGAAAGCATCCTTTGTTGATCCGGCTTGGTGAATGCCCCATCCTTCGGCTTGACTTGAGGCTTATCCTTAACATAGCGCACCTCTATCTTCTGTTTCTTCGGTGCCGGAGAAAAAGGATTCATGTTAGGGCTGCGCAGGAGGATAACGCTATGGACAAGCAGGGAAATGATCAGGGTAAGCCGCAATAACCGGTAATCGTAAGCCATAATTTATTTTATCACGGAGCAACTTCTCTTACAAGAGAGAGATCCAAAAATTAACAATGCCAAGACAGTCAAATTAGCCGCTGCCGCCACCCAACAAGTCTTTGGTATGCCCAGGATGGGAATTAAAAAAATAGCGGTTAATAGCGCGCCTAAACACGAGCCAAATAAATCTATTCCGTAACTTAAGCCCGCTACCCTGCCGATTCCTCTTTCCCCGTTCGCCAGATATATCTTATTCGCCAGCGGAAACTGAATCCCGCCGATGAAACCGGCTATTACCGGTAAAAACAGAAATAAGATATTTGAACCCAGCCAGGATACGGCTGGGCTCCTTGAATTTGAAAGCCAGTATAAAACTACAGGCAATATAATGGGGTAAATACAAATAGCCAGCTGCGCTCCGATAAGCAGGTTTAAATCTCTCTTAAGTTTAGGCATGGCCATAATCGCGCACAAGCTGCCCAGGCTTAAGCCGGCCATAAAAGCGGTGAGAATTAACCCCAGCTTATAATAGACATATCCATAAATAACCTGGAAAGAAAGCAGGATCACGATTTGAATGGCCATTTGCGTAAACCCCGTAGTCATAATCAACAGTAAAAGTGTTTGTTTTTGTAATCCTTTTTTCTCCCTGATCCCGAAGAGCCCGGATAAAAGAAGAAGCCCGCAGATACCAAACACAGTCTTCCATATCCTGCTTTCCGTTGCCGCTTCAAGCGCCTTTCTCAAGAAAGAATCCCTGAAATGAGCCAGCCAAAATACCATATCATAATAATATGAGACCGGCCGGAAATCATAGTTTAGCTTAATTTCTTTTCCCGGCCTCAGATAACTCTCGGTCAAGTTTATCTTTTGGGGCGATAACCTGGAAAATAAATAGTATTCGCGGACATATTTTATATCTATATCCCTCTCCCTGATCCGCTTCTCCAGGGTTTTATAATCATAAGTCAGCTCCCCCGGCTTATCGCAGGCCAGGAAATAGGCAATCTCCCCCGGGATGACCCTGACATCCAAAAAAACCGCTTTGAGGCTGTGGAAAATAGACCGCAGAAAATCCTTCAGCTGGGGGCTCATATAGCTCTCCGAAGAGCTGAGCGCAAAAGAAAGGATGCCGCCGTCATTTAGGACCTTCTTTACCTCTCTAAAAAATTCAACCGTATAATACCTGTTAATCTGGGAGGTATAAGGATCACCCAGGTGCACAATAACACAATCATATTTGTCAGGGGAGCTTTTAATAAATAACCTTCCGTCAAGATTTTTAACCTCAACCCTCTCCTCCCTTAAAAAACCGGATTCTTCTTTTGGCAGATAGCTTTCAGCCATGCGAATAATCATTGGGTCAAGCTCTACATAATCCAGTTTCTGTATTGGATGCTTAAGGGCCTCCTCCAGCAGCCCCCCGACACCGCCTCCTACTAAAAGCACTTTTTGGGGATCCGGGTGCTCTAAGAGGGCAAAATGTACTGATTCCTCTGCGCTGAGACGGTCAGGGACGGTATAAAGATGGGCACCGTCATAAAAAAATGAGCGCTGGG
>JAHFFQ010000172.1 GCA_023247875.1 Candidatus Omnitrophota bacterium
TATATTGGGTTCTTTTATGTTTTATAATGTCTGGGAGGAGAACGGGCAGCTTATGTTTGAGGATAACAAAATGAGCCGCAATACGCTTAAGCTGGCCGAGCTAATGCTCAATGAAAAGCTGCTTGATTATATCTGTTTGTACAATGCAATCCCGTATCCCGGGAGTCCTTTGTATGATATTGCCCTGCGGCATAATTTAATTAAAAAAGAATTGCTGGGGAATTGGGATGAATGGTTAAGGAGCCGTACTTTGACAATGAATTTGCCGGGAGTTTCCCGGAAAGAGCAGGTAAGGCTAAGGACCGCGGGTACTTTGATCCAGGTAAAATTTATGCTAAGATCCGGCGGGTACAGGGTTAAAGATATTTGGTATATGTTTAGAAAGGGACTAGAGGTTTTATATAATCAACTTAAAACAATGCTGGGTTAGATGCAATGCGGCATGCAGCTTGCATAAAATAATATTCTCATGAGCCGAAAAAAATTTATTCTTGTGCGGCCCCCGAGGTATTTGTGGCCATTTATAAATGAGTCGGATAATTTTCTGCTTCCTTTGGGCCTGCCCAGCATCGCTGCGGCCGTCATGCGGGATGTGCCTGGCGTTGAGGTGAAGATCATTGATTGCCCTCCTTTAAAAATAGGCTGGAGGTCGCTCCGCGGCATTCTGGAAGCGGAGAAACCCGATTTTGTCGGAGCAGGAGAAGAAGCGCTTTATAATCACGAGGCCTTAAGGTTATTTTCACTGGCATAAGAGATAAACCCGCGGGCAATCACAATAGCCGGGGGCCATTTTTTCTCATGGATGGTTGATTATGGGTTAAATAACCAATCTCTTGATATCATCGTAAGGTTTGAGGGAGAAGAAACGGCCGTTGATTTAATGAATGCGCTGCTCCGGGGCGGAGATCTATCGCAGGTAAAAGGCATCGCCTATAAGGAGAAAGGCAGGATCATCAGAAATCCTTTGCGCTCTTTAGCCGCGGATCTGGATAAACTGCCAATAGCCGCCTTTGACCTTATGCCCATGGGAAAGTATTCCCCTTTTGGCTATCTTTGGCCTCAGAGCGTCACCCTTGAGCATTCAAGGGGATGTATAGATAAATGCAGTTTTTGTTCATTGTGGACATTCTGGGGTAAACAGGTCAATACCGATGTAGAAAAGGGGCAACTGGAAGTTATGCCCCGCTATAGAACAAAGAGCGTTGCCAGGACGCTGGAAGAAGTAGATCTTGTGTATAAAAAATTTAACAGGCGTTATATCATTTGGGCAGATCCTACTTTTAATATGGATCCTAAATGGACAAATGAATTCTGCGAAGGCTTGTTAAAGAGAAACTACAAAGACCTGTACTGGTGGGCATTTTTAAGGGCGGATTATCTTCTGCGTGATGAACGGGCCGGAATTCTGGAGAAAATGGTCAAGGCTGGCCTGGTACACCCATTGATAGGCGTGGAACGGGGATGCACGGAAGATTTAAGGAAGCTCAGCAAGTCCGTATATACGGGTGAGCTGGTCAAACAAGTTTTTCATATTTTTAAAAATAAGTATCCCCAAATATTCAGACAGGGGACCTTTGTTACCTGCCTGCCCTTTGATACCCGTGAATCAATGTTAAGCCTGGTTGAATTCGCCAAAGATATCGACATGGATTATCCGGCTTTTCATCCCGTAGCGCCTGTCCCCGGTACTTATATCTATAATGAAGCCAAGGCCAATAATTTACTGGAAGAGGAAGATTTCAGGCGTTATGATTGGGCCACCCCATTGATGCGTTCTTATCAGGGGCTTTCCAGAAAAGATTTTGCCGATCTGAATATGGAATTAAATAAGCGTTATGTTTTGTGCCGCCCATTTTGGCTTATCCGCGGATTGTTCTCTCCCTATAAGCATAAACGCGGGCTTTATTGGTGGTTTTTCCGCAACACCGTGAAAGTAATGGCATTATCGATGGTGGATTATATTTTAAAGAGGAATAAGCCGGAATATATGACGGGCTTCCGGCAATTACGCAAACCCCGTTGGTATGATTCATAGATATCAGGGGCATATACTATGTGGAAAGTAATATTAAAATACAGGAGAGTCAATTGGCTGCTTCTGGGAATAATTGTCCTGGGTTTTGGGCTAAGAACCTATCAGCTTGATAAACACGATTTCTGGTTTGATGAAGCGGTAACTTACGGTCAAATTTCGGACGCTTTTCCCGAAGGCCACAAGAGTATCTTAAGTAATTTTTTTGACACCCATCCTCCGTTTTATTATTCTTTACTGCGCTGCTGGTCAGTTATTTTCGGGAAGGATGAGTTCGGTTTGAGGTTATTTTCGCTGATCTTCGGGGTCCTCGTCATAATTTTAACCTACAAACTAAGTAAAATATTTTTTGCTGAAAAGGTCTCCTTGTTGGCGGCTGCCTTTTTGGCAGTTTCTCCTTTTCACATTTGGTATTCCCAGGAAGCAAGGATGTTTACGCTTTCGACGTTCTTATCCCTGATAAATACTTACTTTTTTCTGAAGGCATTATGGAATAATGGCAATAGGTAT
>JAHFFQ010000173.1 GCA_023247875.1 Candidatus Omnitrophota bacterium
GCTGAAAGTGATCGTGCCTTTTTCCGGATTTGAAGCAACGGGGATTTTTTTCTTTTCCGAAGACGCGCTTACCGCTATATCGCACCCGGATAACTTGGCGATTTCATCAATATACCCCTTATCCCAGAGGCGGCCGGCCAGAAAATAACCTTGCGCGGGGGTCTTCCTCTCTACATCTTTGCTTGGGTGGATGCTGGCCCCGCGTATTTCAAGAATACCTTTTGGGGTATTGATATAAAAATGGCGGAAAGGCCCGCCGGTAAAAAGACCGCTTATCCTATCCCTGGGGATAGGCAGCTCGTTAAGGCCGGGGATTTCAAGATTATTTACGGAGTAGATAAGGGAACCGTCAAGGCCATATATCCATATCGCATTCGCATTGTAGGAGGGTAATGCGGTATTGATGTTTTCAACAGCCCAGGTTTTATCCCTGCTGGAAGCGAAATTGACCAACTCATCCCAATGAGTATAATCGTAGGCCAAGGCATTCAGCGTGTTCCCTTTGAGTTCAAGTATTTTCTCAAAAACCAGCCGGCCCTGTTTTTCTTCATCGGAAAATAAGGTGACCAGCCTCTGCTTCTCAAAGGCCCTCTGCAGGAGGATAAAAGAAGCAAACACCATAACAATCGAAAGGAGCAAAAATATTATTTTTGTTTGTACCCGCATCTTCTTCCCCCTACATTTCCCGCACTCTCTTATCCATTACCAGACTACCTGCCGCCGGTAGAGAGAACTTCGTTTATTCTTTGGATAAGCTCGGCCCGGGGAGAGGATTTGGAGATAATAAACCTGCCGGAAACTTTTCCATGCTGCGCCTTGACCTCCTCCTCGGTGATTATACTGGTGAGATATATTACCGGTATATTGCTGGTCTTATTATTTGCCAACAAATCTTTGGAGACCTTGCCGCCGTCCTTCTTCGGCATCATCACATCGAGAAGGATCAAATCGGGAATATTTTCAATGGCGAGCTTCAGGCCGTCTTCACCGTTATCGGCAGTCAGGACATTGAACCCCTGGCTCAATAAAATATCCTGATAGAGCTCCAATTCTTTTGCGTCATCATCCACGATCAAGATCTTCGCCATAACCGCCCTCCTTTTTATTATTTATGCTGAATATTTTTATCGCCGGAACAACCTCACTCTTGATCAAACCGTAGGTCTCGATCCTTGACCAGATGAAATAGGGGTAATCCAGGAATAGTTTTTCTATAAATGTGCTGCGCTTGGGGCCGGAAACCCCTCTTTTGGAATCCGAAACAAAATTAATGATCTCTTTTACGTATTTTGAATCTATTTCTTTTAATTTATCAAGCGCACCTTTTACGGTTGACTTACTTGCGTAAAGCGTTTTAAATGCTTTTTTTATGGTTAAAATTTCCTCGTTAGTAAAGCCGCTTCTCTTTAATCCTACCAAATTAATGCTCCAGACGGTAGAATCACCCACGACCATCATAAAGGGAGGAACATCCTGATTCACGCGGGATAACCCGCCGATCATCGCAAGCCTGCCTATCCTCACAAATTGATGGATAACTACGTTTCCGGAAATAAAGGCCTTGTCCTGGATCTCTACGTGCCCGGCCACCAGCGTTCCATTACAAATAACTATATTATTCCCTAACCTACAATCATGGGCAATATGGGAAAAAGCCATAAGAAAATTATGATCGCCCAGAAGGGTTTCTTTTTCCGGAGAGCTTGAAGCATTGACCGTAACGTATTCCCTGATAACATTATTCTCGCCGATCCTGATCCTGCCGTTATTTTCTTTAAGACCCAGCATCTGGGCATTTCCGCCGATTATGGCTCCCGTGCTGATAGAGGTATTACTCCCTATCTCTGTATTGCCTCTTATATGCACGTAAGGAGAAATAACTACCCCATCTCCAAGCCTGGCTTCTTTTTCTATTACAGAATAGGCCCCGATATCCACATTTTTCCCCAGAATTGCTTCCTTATCGATTGCCGCTGTCGGATGAATCATAATTGATCCTCCCGAAGAATTAAATGATGACCCCTGCCGATTGATTATTGGGGTCCTTGACGGGTCCCGAATTCATGAGAGGTACGTATTGTTGCGAATTCCAACCCTCCCAGAAAGGATTGATAATAAACCCTTCTAAAACTTAAAATTCCCTTGGGGATTCTCTTTCCTTGCTACTTCTACTATCAACCTGACAAACTCTTCTGCCGTACGCAAGGCTTCAACCGCCTCAGTATGTGAAATAGTTATATCTATCTCATAAGTAAAGATATTCCGCTTCCTGCGCATCCGGTCAAAACGCTCAATTATCTCGGCATACTCTTTTCCCAATGCCCCATACACAAACTGTACCACTGTCTTATGCTGATAACCATTAGATGGCCGAAACCCCCTTAAGAGCATAAAACCTCTTCCTGCCCTAAGCATGGCAAGATAGGCAACGGTATAAGCAATCCCCTCATCAATCTTTAGGTTTGCCTTAGAAGCTAAAAGATCCTTTGTGCTGCGCTTGAGAAGCTT
>JAHFFQ010000046.1 GCA_023247875.1 Candidatus Omnitrophota bacterium
CTAAATTAAGCGCTTTTTTAAGCAAGGTACCGAATTTGATAAACTGGTTGCATCTTACGCAGGGATTTGGGGTCCTTCCTGCCTGATACTCCCGCAGGAAATCCTGAATTACCTCCCGGGAGAAATCCTTACCCAGGTTCATGACATAATGCCTGATCCCCAATTTATGGCAAACCCTGCGGGCATCTTCAATCCCCTCTAAACCGCAACAGCTAGGCTTTTTCCCTTTGCTTTCGGCCAGGTTAAAACACATGGTTATACCGGTCACCTCATAACCCTGCTCTTTTAATAAGGCAGCGGCTATCGAAGAATCCACTCCGCCGCTCATAGCTGCCACAACGCGCTTTTTCATGTTTTTATTATAGCACATTCTATCCTGCTAATAAAATAATCAGAAATTACCATAAAACAAGAAAATCGCCTTCGGCGGTAACCATAGGCGATTTTCGCAGTGGTCCGGGAGGCATTTTATGCTTCCCCGGACCATAAAAAGCCCGACATTGGAATGCCGGGCTTTTTATTCGTTCCTGTTAGGTTATAACTTCACTACTTTAGTAGCTTGTTCACCTTTAGGACCCTTTTCGATCTCAAACTCAACTTCCTGGCCCTCCTCTAAAGTCTTATAGCCATCACCCTGGATCGCGGTGTGATGCACGAATACATCAGCGCCGTTCTCAGGAGTAATAAACCCATAACCCTTTTGATTGGAAAACCACTTTACTTTACCTTTTGCCATTTTCTCTGCTTCCTCCTTTCCATAAAATTATAGCTAGCTGAAAAGAGCAGATTAACAAAAAAACCGTAAGGTGTGTTATTCTCTCTCCTTACGGTTAAAGACCTCTACTCCCTTGCTGACTACAGAAATAAATATACACTATTTTCCCCGTTTGTCAACTAAAATTTAAAGGTCCAATGGGTTTTTAGTAATTAACTTCCAAAGTTTCCATCTCAATAACTTGCAGGGCTTACCCACGTATAGCCGAAGCAAGGTGAAAAATCATCCAAATAGCCACAATACCAAGTACTGCTTCCCGACTGGGGATAATACTGCATATAAAAAAGATATTCTCTCTTCGCATATGGAGCCTTTCCACAATAGATAAATCTCTTTGCATTTAAAGTCGCATATGATGCAGTTAAACCTCCAATTCTATAACGATAAAAATCTGTAGGATGACAAGAATTATCCACCCCTAAGTCAGCATCGGTCAAGCCCGTCAATGACCCATGCTCCAAATAATATTGATACACAAGCTGTCTCATGGTGCCTATACGTGCTTTAGCCTCTGCAAGACGAGATTTCTCAACCGTGTCGGAATACTGGCTGATTCCCACTGCCGCAAGTATGCCTATGATGATGATAACAATAATTATTTCAATGAGAGTAAAACCTCGTTTCATTTTTAGCCCTTACTTAAATTTATCTACCGCCTTAAGGTTATAGTAACCCAGGACCTTTACCTTTGCTTTGGATTTGGCCACCAACAGGTCATGATATTTACGCATAAAACGGTCATGGCAGGATTTCTTAGCCCACTGATATACCGAAGCATACTGATTTTTGAAGCCGTAGCGGCTCATGGTGTGATACCCTGCAAAGCCTCCTGCCTTCTTGGTGTGGCGGGCCCACATCAAGCTGTCTTTGCGGTATTTGGCAACTTCTTTGGGCTTAACCTCAAATAAAACTACATGTATGAACATATGGTCTCCTGGTATTTTGATCATTATAACAAATATTTTTTACCATTCAAGCCTGAAACCCGCCTCAATATACCTGCCGGGTTGGGGTATGCCTGCGATATCCTGATACTCCACATTCAGGATGTTGGTTGAGTTCAGGAAAACCTTGGAGTTTTTGTTGAAATCATAGTTTATCCCCGCGTTCATCAAAAGCCACCCGCGCCTAGCCGGCCTTTGTTTATACTCAAACCCTATCTCCTGCCTGCCGAAAGGAAGATGGATATTAAAAATAGTGTTGACTAAATGCCGGGCATAATTCGGCCCGTATTTATATTGAAACCCCTGGCTATCTATGCTTTTATCCGTATAGGCATAGTTGGCATCCACGCTCAAGAAATTGTTAATTTTTCTGCTCAAGGAATACTCAACCCCGAAGACATCATCGCGGGTAAAATTCCTTGCCTGCCATTTTTGGCTGGGGTCGGATCTTACCCAATCAATCATATTCCTCTCCCGGCGTAAAAAGAAAACCAGGCCCGAAGAAAAATCCTGCTCTTTGTATTCAAAACCCGCCTGATAGTTCCATGCCTTTTCAGCGGCTAAACCGGCATTTCCTGTTGTAGTGGGATCGCTGTAAAAAAGCTCGGTAAATGATGGTAGGCGCATGCTTCTTGAGATACCGAAATTGAGAGCCCACTTATCCGTGACCTTGAATTTAGCGCTGGCTGAACCGGTGTACACCTTATTAAAATCCGAAAAGTCATCCCAACGGAAAGAAAAACCTAAATCCCACTTTTGGGCGATCCCCACGCTGTCATCCAGGAATATGCTATTGTGGTCGCGCGTATGCCTGCCTAAATTAGTTGATGTGATCCGTTCCTGCCCCCATTCCAGGCCCAATCCGACCTTGCCCAATAGGCCAGCCTCCTTCTGCAGATAAAGAGAAGGAGTAAACATATCCGTGCGGTGCTGATTAACCGAGGTTGAGCGCACCTGCGTTTTATCCAGAGCGAATTTGTCATAATGCCTGCGCCAGAGAAAATTCGGCTTGATCAGCAGGCCATCGCCATTCAAGGTAAGCCCGCTATTAAGCAGTAAAGTCTTTGTCCATTCAAAGGAAGGAAAACCCAGGCCCGGGGTATAAAAATCATAGGCGCCGAAGGCTTTCTCCTGATAGCCCAAATTATTCTCCCATACTCCGTCAGGCAGCTGCCAATAGGCGCCCAGGGAAGTGGTGAATTTCTTGTAATCCGTATCAAAACGGAATCCTTTAGACTGCGCATCTTCGACTGAAAATCTAAGCCCCAGGTCTTTTAATTTGTCGTTGAAACTGAATAACCCGTAGCCGTTGCGGTTGTTGCCTGCGCCAAACTCCCAGCTTATTTTTCTATCTTCAGGTGCTCTTAATACGAAATCTATCGCGCCTCCGATGGCATCCGGGCCGTATAAAGAAGAGCCGGCCCCTGGAATAACCTCTATTTTCTTGATATCCTCCTTGGTAAACGGAATGTCGGAATTGTGGTGGCCGGTCTGCGGGTCATTTATCCTTTGGCCGTTAAGCAAGAGCAGGACCTGCTGGAAAGAGGATCCCCGCAGGGAAAAATCCGTCTGGATGCCGCTTTGCAATGAGCGGCTTTGAAGATCCACCGGCAGGCCGCTAAGTTCCTCTACGCCGGACTGGTAATCAAGCCCCTTACTCTGCCCGGCGTCGGTGGAATAAGCATTTAAAAGGAACTGTTTTTGCTTGGTGATAACCACGGTCTCTAAATTACGGCCGGTTTCTTCGGAAGAAAGGCATAACCGCGGGAATACGAGGAGAGCGGCAATAAGAAAACCGCCTGGCTTTATATTGAACATGGGATAATTATAAAGCCGGCGGTCTAATTGTCAACTAGTAATTTATATGTGGTTTACTATTGGCGGCAGTGCACTACATCTCCGCTTGAAACTTTTTGGATGATCCCGGAGTCCTTGCGGATAAGCAGGGTGCCGTCTCCATCGATATCCACGGCAGAACCTTCAATATACTTGTGCTGACAATAGACCTTGACATGCCTGCCCAGGGTAAGCGAAAGGGAGCGCCATTTGTCTATTATAAACCGGGCTCCTTTATCCTCCAGGAGAAAGTAATTATTTTCAATCCTGCGCAAAAGCTCCTGCAGCAGGATGAGCCGGTCAAGCGCAGCACCCGCCTGCTCTTTTAAGGATGTGGCTTGGGCAACTAAGGATTTCTTGTCATTATTAACATTCAGGCCGATGCCGATAACCACGAAATTCACCTTATCCGCCTCCGCGTTCATCTCGGTCAGGATACCGGCAACTTTTTTATTATGGATAAGCACGTCATTGGGCCATTTGATCTGCGGCTCTAAGGCAGTAACCTTCTTTATTGCCTCACAGATACTCACCGCGCTTAAAAGGGTCAATATCGGGGAAGCTGCCGGCAAGATCCCTGGCCTTAAAAGCAGGGAGAGGTAAAGACCTTTGTATTTCGGGGATGACCAGCTTCTGCCTAATCTACCGCGGCCTTTAGTCTGCGACTCAGCCAGGACAAGGGTCCCGGCGGCTGAGCCCCGCATACCCAGCTGCATAGCCAGGTCCATAGTCGAGGCTAAATAATCAAAATAATGTATTTTTTTGCCGATAAATTTCGTATTGAGGCCGCGGGTAACTTCAAATGCAAAGAGCCTGTCCGGCCTTGACTCCAGGCGATAACCTAAATGCGGTACTGCCACGATATCATAGCCCGAATCCTTTAGATCCTGAATATGCTTCCAGAGGGCCTGGCGGCTGATCCCCAAATGTGAGCTGATCTGGTCGCCGGAGAGATAATCGTGCTCCTTATTCAGGTACTCCAGTATTTTTTCCTTCATTCCGCACCTTCTTTCTCATTTTAAATTCATTAAACCGCATGACCTTAATTTAAAGGCTGCCTTCTGCCATTAAGGGCTCCAAGATAATCATGAGCTGACGCATGCTTTGGGTTTATTTGCAGAGTTTTCTTATAAAATAGTATTGCTTTATCCGTATCTCCCTGGCTATCATATATATCAGCGATGTTAAAATATAACTCATCAAAATTTGGGAATAATTTAAGCGCCCTCTCAAAAGTCAGCAAAGCATCATTGTTTCTCCCCATGGCCCGATAAGAATTCCCTAAATTAAGATAATAATATTTATCCGATTTGAAGGTTATATATCTATTGTATTCGGAGCTTATTTCTATGGAACTTTTGAAATCCTGGTAAGCCTTATTATATTCTCCGGTGCCCAGAAAGAGCAAACCGCGCTGATTATGTGCCATCGCGATATTAGGATATTTTTCTAATACGTCATTCCATAAAACCATGCTGTTATTCCATGCCCGGCACCTCTCTCTGGTGGAAGAAAACAAGACCAGCATAATTGCTAATATTAATAGGGAAACAAATATTCTCACCAATCGGTAATACTTAATTTTATTAGTAAATAGCCAAACGATACCCTCCCCTAAAAGGTAGAATATGCCTATTGATGCCATATAAGCATAGCGGTCGGCGACAATAGAGAGACTTATGGGTACAAATTGAAGAACCGGAATAATGGCAATTAAGAAGAAAAGGCCGCCAAAAATTAATTTATTTGTATGCTTCCTTGAAAAGAATACGGCTAGAGATAAAATAATGATAATGAACGGGGAGAGGAAAAATTGGGCAGGTAAAAATCCTCCCATCCTAAATGGATAAGGATATATACACGCAAACTTGACCGGAATTAATATTTTATTTAAGTAAAAGATTAGGCCATAACTGGCAACCATAATCTTGTCTAAAAAATTAAATAAGCTTTCTCCGCGCACAGCGCCAAACGTATACTGAGCGAAAACCGAAATAACGCCCAAAAAAACAGAAAATACAAAAAATGGCATCTTATCTATTAAAGCGGCCTTACCGTGTTTTCTTTTGAGCACATAATCTATTAAAAAAAGCATGAGCGGCAAGCTGACTGCCATTGGCTTTGCTAATAACGCTAAAACAAAAAGCGACAAGCTAAGGTTATAATATTTTCCTATGCGATTTTCACGCGCATAAGCAGCATAGCATATTATAGACAATAAATAAAACAGGGCGCAAAGTAACCCTTTGGTTTCAGAAACCCAGGCCACCGATTCTGCGTTCAAAGGGTGTATTCCCCAAAAAATAGCGGTTAATAAAGCTACTGGGAGCCTGCCGGTTAACAATAAGATAAGAAGGAAAGCAAGAAAACAATTGGATAAATGCAATAGCAGGCTGGTTAGGTGATAACCGAAAGGATTTAATTTAAAGAGTCGGTACTCAAATGAATAAAACAGCATTGTAATCGGATGGTAGTTGCCCATATGGAATGAAGTAAAAATATCCTTTATATTATTCAAAGATAGGGATGTTATAACTGTATTTTCAGTTACATACATATTGTCATCCCAATTCACAAAATTATTTTTGAGCAATGGGAAAAAAGCGGCAAGAACAATAATAAAGATCAAGCAGGCCGATAGCGCTAACTTTAACTTACGCATATTCTTCCTTTACGGTGATTATATTTGAGGGTGTTGATTTAGGAGATGCGGGGTTATTTTTTTTCATAAAGCGGGGACATTGCGCGCAGCTTTTGCACCACCCCGGGAAGTTTTTCCAAAAGATAATCAATATCCGCCTCCGTAGTCCAGCGGCCCATGGTTATCCTCAGGGAGCCATGGGCGGTTGCGTGGTCTAAACCAATAGCCAGCAGCACATGCGATGGTTCTAAAGAACTTGATGTGCAGGCTGAGCCTGTAGAGCAGGCGATCCCCAGCATATCCAGGCTCAAAAGTATTGATTCTCCTTCGATATACTTAATGGAGAAATTTACATTATTCGGTAGCCGAAGCTGAGGATGGCCGTTAAGTCTGACCTCGGGGATCCTGGCAGGGATCTCTTTGATCAGCCTGTCACGCAAGGAGATTTGGAATTTAGCTTCACTTTCCATATTCTCGCGGCACAACCGGACTGCCTTTGCTAAACCGACTATGCCGGAGACATTATGCGTGGAGGCGCGCCTGCCTCTCTCCTGGTCGCCGCCGCGCATGAATGTTTCTAAGCGCGTGCCTTTCCTGATATATAAAGCCCCCACTCCTTTGGGCCCGTAAAACTTATGGGCTGAAAGCGAAAAAAGGTCCACATTAAGCTCTTCCACATCTACGGGAATATGCCCGACTGTCTGCACTGTGTCAGTATGGAAATATATCCCTTTTTCTTTGGCGATCCTGGCAAGTCGGCTGATCGGCTGAATTGTGCCGATCTCATTGTTGGCGTGCATAATGCTGATAAGAATGGTTTTATCGGTGATGGCCTTCTTTAATTCATCGGGGGAAACCAGGCCATCCTTATCCACACCCAGATAAGTTATCTTAAATCCCTTCTTCTCTAGGAACTTGGCAGGTTCGGTTATGGCTTGATGCTCAATAGCGGAGGTAATGATGTGGTTGCCTTTTTTCTCCATTGCATATGCCACCCCAAAAAGTGCGGTATTATCCGATTCCGTTCCGCCGGAGGTAAACAGGATCTCCTCGGGTCTGGCATTGATAAATCCAGCCAGCTCCTCCCGGCTGTCTTCCAACGCCTTCTTGGCCTCCTGGCCATAGGCATGAAGGCTTGAGGCATTGCCGAACTTCTCAAAGAAATACGGCTCCATAGCAGCCACTACTTCCGGGTCAGTCGGCGTAGTTGCCGCGTAATCCAGGTATACTTTTTTCATTTGTCAATCACCTCATTTAAACTGCCGGTCCGGTATCCTTCCAGATCCACGGTAATATAATTATAGCCCAAATCTTTGAGCCTGTTGACTATCTCCTGTCGCCTGCTTAAGAGGCGGCGGACATCCCCTTTATCCACTTCAATGCGGCAAAGTCCGTTATAATGACGCAACCGCACCTGCCTGAAACCGAAACCGGTAAGATATTCCTCTGCCCTGCCAATGCGCTTAAGCAGGGCAGCGCTTATCTTAATACCATAAGGTACGCGCGAAGCAAGGCAGGCCAAACTCGGCTTATTCCAGGTAGAAAGGCCCAGCTTCCTGCTTGCTTTACGGATATCCTCTTTGTTAAATCCGGTTTCAGAAAGAGGAGATCTTATTTTAAGCTCTTTTTTAGCGATATTCCCCGGCCGATAATCTTTATCGTCTGAAATATTGCCGGCATCCAGAACAAAATCCAGCTTGTTGCTCCCGGCAATAGAAATTAATTTTGTAAAAAGCTCTTTCTTGCAAAAATAGCAGCGCTTAATGGAGTTGGAGGCGAAGTTTTTATTATTCAGCTCCGTACTCTTAATCACCTTATGCCTGGCCCCAATATCTTCAGCCAATATCTTTGCCTCACGCAGTTCAGTCTCGGGATAAGCCGCTGAAAAGGCGGTTACTGCCAGGAGTTTATCCTTCGGCAAAACCATCGAGCAGATCTTAAGCAAAAACGTGCTGTCCAGGCCTCCGGAAAAGGCTACCAGACAGGAGCCATATCCGGAAATCACAGACTTAAGATAGGCTAGCTTCTTCTGAGGTGTCATCAGGCCAACTTCTTATAGCGCTATGACCTCTTTTATCTCCGGGACTTCCTGCTTTAGTATCCTTTCGATCCCCATCTTTAAGGTCATCGAGCTCATCGGGCAGCATCCGCAGCTTCCTTTTAATTTCAGCTTGACTATCCCTTCCGGCGTAACCTCGACTAATTCCACGTTCCCGCCATCCGCTGCCAGCATCGGCCTGACTTTATCTAATGCTTTTTCAATTCTCTCTCTCATTTTTACTCTCCTTTTTTAAAATTTCTTCCGCGCCAGATATCGAAAAACACTTAAAGCAGCTTTGGAGCCCTCTCCGGCGGCAATAATGATCTGCTTCTCCTGTACATCCGTCACATCCCCGGCAGCAAAAATACCGGGGATATTCGTCTGGTTGCGGGGATCGATCTTTATCTCCCCTCTTTCGTTCTTCTCCATCTTACCGGCGAAGGCGACATTAGGAATAAGCCCGATCTCCACAAATACCCCCTGCACCGCTAATTCTTCTACGCCCGAGCTGTTCTTTATTTTGACGGCGCTGACAAATTTATCCCCTGTCACGGATACAACTTGGGAATTATTCAAAACAGTTACATTGCTTGCCGCCTCAACCTTCTGGCGCATGATCTCATCACCGGTTAATTGACCGGCGTTATTTATGATATAAACCTGTTTGGCGATCTTGATCAGCTGTAAAGCAGCATCCAGCGCGGAATTTCCTCCGCCGATCACGACAACTTCTTTGTCTGCAAAGAGCGGGCCGTCGCAGGTAGCGCAATAGGTCAAGCCGCGGTTTTTAAATTCTTTTTCTCCCGGGACCCCCAGCTCTCTTGATTTCTTTCCCGAGGCGATGATAACGCTCCTGGCCTGGTAGTCCCCTTTATCGGTCTCTACCGAGATAATCTCTCCTGATTTTTCAAGGGCAAGGACCCCTTCATTTTCTTTTAAGGCAATGCCGTATTT